>JAFANK010000038.1 GCA_019232725.1 Vulcanimicrobiota bacterium
ATTCGACTTTAACGTAGCCGCCGTCGGCGTGAACGGCCTGTGACGTCTGGCCCTCGGACACGATGAACTCGCCGCACTCAGGATGCGAGCATTTGACCTCGTGGCGGTAGCGCACGCGCAGATAAGGCATCTGCTCTTAGTATCGGCGCAAATGAAGAGGGCGTAATGCAAAGGGCCTGACTGAAAGTCAGGCCCCTACATTGGCCGTTCTAGCTCTTAGTAGAGCTCGACCTCGCTCAGGTTCTTCTCGATCTTGCGCTTGACGCGCTGCAGCGCGTTGTCAATCGACTTCACGTGGCGGTTGAGATCGCGTGCCATCTCTTGGTACGACTTGCCTTCGAGATAGCTCAGCAGCACCTGCGACTCGAGGTCGCTCAGGTTCTCCTGGATCCGCTCCTTGATGTCTTCGGAAACCTCCTGGTTGATGACCAGTTCTTCCGGATCCGACATCTTGGCGCTCGCCATGACGTCGAGCAGCGTGCGCTCGCTGTCCTCGTCGTAGATCGGCTTGTTCAGCGAGATGTACTGGTTGAGCGGGATGTGCTTTTGCCGCGTTGCCGTCTTGATCGCCGTGATGATCTGCCGTGTGATGCAGAGCTCGGCGAAGGCACGGAACGACGACAGCTTGTCCGCGCGGAAATCGCGGACCGCCTTGTACAACCCGATCATGCCTTCTTGGATGATGTCCTCACGGTCGGCACCGATGAGGAAGTAGCTCTTGGCTTTGATGCGGACGAAGTTCTTATACTTGTTGAGCAGGAACTCCATGGCGAGGTTGTCGCCACACTTCGCTGCGTTGACGAGCTCTTCGTCGGCACGTTCGCTATAATCGAGTGTGTCTTCGACTGGGTGAAGTGCCCCCAAAATTGTGCGTTACCCCCGGGTTTCTGGCTGCGATTCTAGCCCTTGCAGTCCTTACCGATTATATGTTCGAGTGCCCGATTCGTCAAGGATTGACGAGTGTTTTCCCCCTTTGTTCCCCGTCGTCACAATCACATTTGGCACCTTGACAACGCGGTACGCTAGACCGAGGTCACAGCTGACCGGCGCCGCGCCACTTCGAAAAGCACGACGGCGGCTGCGCTGGCGGCGTTGAGCGAGGCGACCTGGCCGCGCAGCGGTATCCGCACCAACGCGTCGCAGCGCTCCATCACTAAACGTGACAAGCCCTTGCCTTCCGCCCCTACGACCAACGCGCACTTGGCCGTGTAGTCAGCTTGATCATACGGCACCGCCGCTTGGCTGGGCGAGAGCCCTGTGACCCAACAGCCATCATCTTTCAGGGCCTTGATCGCCGCGACGATATTCGGGACACGAGCGATCTTCAGATGTGACGCGGCGCCAGCCGCGGTGCGGCGCGTGACCGGCGTAACACCAGCGTTTCGCCTCTCCGGCATGACGATGGCACCCGCCCCGGCGCCTTCTGCGTTGCGCAGCACCGCTCCCAAGTTCTGGGGATCTTCAATATGGTCGATGACCACCACGAGCGTTGAGGCAACGCCGCGGACGGCCCTGCGCACCTCTTCCCAGGGAGTATACCGAAATGGCCGCACGAGACCGCGCACGTGCTGATGGTGATCGCCACTCCTCAGACGCGGGTCGCGGATCTGCTCAAAAATCACGGGGATGTCGCGCAGGCGTGCAGCGTCGATCAGCCCGGCAAGTTTGGGGTCGCGCTCGCGGTGCTTGCCGATGACGATCCGGTGCAGCACCTCGCCCGCGCGCACTGCTTCCCACACAGCGTGAACGCCGACGATCTCCTCATCATCGGCCGGCATCGAGGCTCCACTGCGTGCCGTTTTTTGTGTCGCGCAGCGCCACGCCGGCGCTTTGCAAGGCGTCGCGTAGCCGATCGGACGTTACGAAGTCTTTGCCTGCCCTCGCCTCATCGCGTAAAGCGACGACGCGGTCGATGAGGGCAGCGTCCTCCATCTCTCCGTCACCCGCGAGCGCCGCGAGCGTGGCGCGCTGCTCGCTGCTGAGCGCGGCGTCCTTCGCGCGAGCCTCCAACCCGGCAGCGGCTGCGCTGCGCGGCAGACCCAAGATGTCCAAACAGCGCTCGGCGAGCGCGACGATCTCGCAAGCGGCCTGCCCACCTTTGGCGGAAGCCCGTGCCTCGCGCACTTTCGTCTGCAACCAACCCGCCGCACCTGCGGTGTCGAGATCGTCATCCAAAAACGCATCGAAACCGCTGGCATCAACGGCAAGCGCACTGGCAGGAGGCTCAGCCGACGCCCGCAACTCGTCGAGAATCGCATATAAGCCACGCAGCCCCTTGCCGGCTGCCTCCAATGCCGCATCTGTGTAGTTGGACGGCTTGCGGTAGCCGGTTTGCAAGAACAAGTAGCGCACGGCTGCCGGGTTGTAGCGCTCGAGCATTTCGGTCAGCGGCTTGAAGTTGCCGAGCGACTTGCTCATCTTCTGACCGTCGACGTTGAGCAGTCCGGCGTGCACCCAGACATTAGCCATGGGCCGCAGTCCGGTTGCGGTTTCCGTCTGCGCCACCTCGTTCTCGTGATGGGGGAAGACCAGATCGGTGGCGCCGCCATGGATATCGAACTGATCGCCGAGGTAATGCTTGCACATGGCCGAGCACTCGATGTGCCAGCCGGGTCGCCCTGGACCCCACGGACTGGGCCATGTCGGTTCACCTGGTTTGGCTTTCTTCCACAGCGCGAAGTCGAGCGGATCGCGCTTCTCCTCGCGCACGGCGATACGCTCGCCAGCCCGCAGCTCATCCAGGTTGCGCCGGCTCAGGCTGCCATAATCGGAATCCTTATCGACCGCGAAATAGACACCGTCGCTCGTCTCATAGGCCGCTTGTCGCTCA
>JAFANK010000243.1 GCA_019232725.1 Vulcanimicrobiota bacterium
CTGCGTGCCTGCGCATGCGCCGGCAGTCTTGGAGGAGTGTGATCTCATGGCAAGCTCTGGGTACCTGGTCGTTGCAGACGTGTCGTCGCAGACCAACTCAAGCACCACGACAAACAGCGGGTCGACCCAAAGCCAGCAGGCACCGAACCCGCAGATGACCAGTGGGACGACCTCGCAATCAACCACGACGACAAGTACAACCTCGCCGAGTGGGTCGGACTGGACCCTTATCATCATCGGCGCCATCATCGTGCTCGCGATCATCATTGCGATAGCGGCACGCTCGAGCCGAGACTCGTCGACGACGGTCGTCCGCTAGCGGCTTCACAAATGGGGCCGCTTACCGCTGTAACGCGGGGTAAGCGGCCCGTGACCATAGCCTAAACTGTCAGGACCTCGCGACCAGCAGTACGAAGACAGCGCTGGGAGACTGGCGCATGACCTCACTTGAGACCGTAGGCTCGTTGCTCATTGCCTTTGCGACGGTCGTCTTCACGACGATCCTCTTGTCGCGCCAAGTACGGCAGATGGAGCACGAGCGCAACGCACTTGCGATTTTGCAGGCGATCGACCGGTTGACCTCGCCGCAGATCGTGCATGTCTTCACGCTCTTGCGCGGCGTCGAGGCGCGTTATCCGGACGATGCGGCGATCCGCGAGAGGTTCCACGGCTCGAAAGATGATGAAGCATTGGGGATGGTAGGCCAATATGTGGAGACCATCGCGTGTCTTGCCCGGCGCGAGGTGCTCGACGCCTCGCTCATCGTGGATGCGGTCGGACTGATGCTACGCACCCGCTGGGCGACGATCCGTGAGTTTGTCTACCACTTGCGGCGCTACAACGACAATCCGTACATGTTCGAGAACTTTGAATGGCTTGCCCGTTACAGCGCATGGTGGAAGGACGTGCCGCGGCCAGTGCATGCGCGCAACTATGCGCAACGCCAATTCGACACTTCGGTTGACGACGAATTTGCGAGGCTTCGTCCGCCGGTATAAGCGGCGCCGCTAAAGCGGCGTTGCGGATGACGCCGCGTACGGCGCCCACGTTGGAAAGACTGAAGACTGCGGCGCGGGCGCGGATGTCGCGGTTGCCACGGGTGACGGCGACGGTTTAGGTAGTGGTACCGCCGTCGGCGTTGCGTTTGTTTGCGATCCACCTTGTAAGCCAGCGCCGATCGGCATAACGGTCGGCGCTGCATACGCCGGCACGTCCGGCGGCATGTTGTTGGTGGCCGGCGGCGCGAGGTGCACGGGTGGTGGCGCGATCATGTTTGCTGCGTTGCTAAGTCCGCGGTTCGCGGGGATGCCTTGAGGGGCACCAGCACCCTTTGGCTGAGGCACACCACCGAGTCCGCCGCTCGCACTCGCCCCGAACGAGCGTGGCGAACTGCTCGCACTCGGCGAAGCGGTTTGCCCAAGTCCGCCACCAACGGACCGCCCGCCTCCGAACGATCCGCCGCTAACCAGACCCGGGCCGCCGCCGAGCGGCACGTTACCCGCACCGGAACCGCCGCCCGAACTGCCGCCGTACGGCAGCCCGCCACTCAGCAACACAACCACGAGAACAGCAGCGATTGCCAAGCAGACGAGCGCGATCCAAAGCCGCCACATGCATGTATGATACCCGTGACAGCAGTGGACAAAGCTCGGTCCGGAGCGCGGCCACGCCACGCACGCGCGCGATTGTGTGCTTGGTAGGCCTTATGAATTTCCTGGTGCGGCTGCAGCCTTGGCGATCGCATCTGCGACCATTGATTCTTGCGCTTGAGGATCGCGCCAACGATCTTGGGCCGCTTGCGAGAGTTGGTCCACTGGATCGAAGTACAAGAACCACTTGCCGGGCTTGACGCTCGGCGCGCTATACACCGCGATGCCGTTTTCGCGATCGTAGTAGTCGAAGCTATGGACATCTCGCTTGCCACCACCACCTGGTGCATCGCACAAGAACAGCGGGGTGTTGAAGCCGGCCGTTGACCCGCGCACATACTTCTCGATGTTGAGCGCCGTCTGGATCGTGGTGCGCAGGTCTTCAACGCCCTTCACCATGTCGTGCATGTACACATAATAGGCATGGATATTGAGATAGCCTAGACGCCGCACGAGCAGTTGCATCGTCCGCTTGTCGTCGTTGACGCCACGGATGAGGACCGTCTGGTTACGCACCACGATACCGCGCTCGAACAGCACCTGCATCGCTTTTTGCGTGATCCATGTGATTTCGTTGGGATGATTGAAATGGGTGTGGAGCATGACGTCTTTACCCATCGCCCGGCCGCGTTCTACGACTGAGGTGAGCGCGTCCGTCCAGGCGGTGTCGGTCAGGATCTTGCTCGGCATGACGGCCGGCCCTTTGGACGCAAACCGCATGCGCCGCACGTTGGGGATGTCGAGCAGTGTGTCGCCGATGCGCTTGAGGCTCTTGGCTGGGAGCTGATACGCATCGCCACCAGAGATGACGATATCTTCGAGTTCCGGACGTGAGGCGATGTACTCAAAAGCCTGTTGCCACAGTTGTTGATTGGTCGCAACACCGGCCTTCTCCACCACGTCAGTGTCGCCGCCGATGGCGTACGAGCGTGTACAGAAACGACAGTATACAGGGCACGTATTGATCGGCAAGAACAGCGCCTTGTCCACGTAGCGATGCGTGAGACCGGGAAGCGGCGCATCTTCTTGCTCGTGCAGCGAATCCAGCGAGAGTTT
>JAFANK010000112.1 GCA_019232725.1 Vulcanimicrobiota bacterium
GTGGCATAGGCATCGGGAACTTCCGTGTACGCGACTCTTCGGCCGCCGTCAAGCCAGCAGAAGAACTGATCGGGAAAATGTTGCGGCACGATGAGCGCATCGAGGTACGGCTGGCTCAGCTGGAGGTCGCCTTGCGGTACTTGGACAGTGCGCGCAGTCAGCGGCGCAGCGCGTCCACCGTCGCTTGCGACCACCCACAGACGTGCAGGCAGCGGAGGCGACGTCGTCAGATAGTCGTTGTCCCCGACGACGAAGCTAGTGTTGAAACGGTCGGTGCCCGTCCGTTTTCGTGGCGGATCGACCGCGGCGTAGCCGATAGCGCGGCCGTCCGGGCGCCAGACATAGTAATCGACTCCCCGCGGCGCATCAGTCAGCTTGCGAAAGTGGGCACCAGACGGCGATGCCACGTACAATTGTCTCGAACCCTCACTGACCGACGCGAGGTACGCGATGCGGTCGCCTGAGGGCGACCAGCGCACAAAGGTCGCGTCGGAGCTTGGTGTGGCAACGGTATGCTCGGCGCCCGAGGATACATCGATCATAACGATGCGCACAGGCGACTGGTCCGTCGTGAAGTCCTGCGGCGCGACGAGGAGTGCGATGCGTTTGCCGTCGGGGCTGATCTGTGGATCTGCAAGGGTTACTTCGTGGCGAAGGTCGCCAAGCGTGAGCGTGCGTGGGCTGCTTTGTGCGGCACACAGCAAACAAAAACCGGCCAGAAGGCCGGTCACGACGAGGAACGATCTCGTAACGCCGCTCATGCGGGAGCAGCTACGGGCAAGCGGCGACTACCGCCTGCAGCACACCTCGAGTCGATTGCCGTCCGGATCCTCGAAGAACACGGCATAGTACGGTTGAGTGTAACACTGCTCCGGCCCGAAGATCTCTCTCCCACCAGCTCGGCGGACGATGCGCGCCATCCGATCGACGTCTGATCGCGTCGCAGCCGCAAAAGCGACCCGAGTGGCACTCGGTTCGCTCTTTTTGGCTTGTATCAGTCCGAAGAACGGCGCTGCCGTTTCTTCATTATAGTACGTCCTGCTGCGGTCGCCTTTTCGTATCTTCGTGAATCCCAGCGCCGGCATGACGGCGTCATAAAAACGGGTGACCGCTTTGACGTCGCGGACTCGAAAATCGATGTGATCATAGAGCCCGTTCTCCGCCATGCTAGATCCGCACGCCCCAGCCGCCGAACAGCTCGGCGATTATGCCTTGCGGCATGTGGACCATCGTTGTCCGCGACTGGGCGAGAAGCTCGCTCGAGCCGCTCTCGCTCACGATCGCCGCACGCTCCACCAACAACATCATCTTCTCTCACTTTCCGCCGCCCTTTTTGCGGCCTTGCTTATCTTAGGCTCCCATACTTGACCGCTTGTGTCATATCCAGGAGAAGCTTCTTGCTTGTCCCAAGCATACTCCCATGATGGTAACCTGTCAAGAATTTTCATTAGTTACTCATTCAGCCAAAAATCATAATATTCACGGGACATGCCACTTGCAAGATAACCTTCCTCAACTCTATAATGGTTTCACGCCTATGGACAGTTCCGACGAGTCTAAACCACCTGAGGCCGCCCCTAGGCGGGAGCTTGCGCCAGGCGAGTTGCGCCTGGTCCAGGACTTCATCAACGCGTGGGATTTGTGGGGTGTCGATCGGCATTCGAAGCCCTCAACCCTGGAACAATGGCTATCCGACCACCGGCTGCCCGGTGCTGAGAACCTTACCGACGCCGACGTGCGTCATGCCGTAGCCGTCCGGGAGGCATTGCGGGATCTGGCTGCTGCCAACGACGGTGCGTCTGTCTCCAAGGAAGTCGCGGACACGCTGAGCAGGGCTGCCCGCAGTGCGCACCTCGGGGTCCAGTTCGATCACAGCGGCCACGCCGCGCTGGAACCGCACGCGTCAGGACTCGACGCCGCGCTTGGCGTCATCCTGGCTGTGGTCGCCAGATCCATGCTCGACGGCTCGTGGGCTCGGCTCAAGGTATGCCGCGACGATACCTGTCGGTGGGCCTTTTACGACCGCTCCAAAAACCGTTCGAGCTGCTGGTGTCTCATGTCCGTATGCGGCAATCGCTCGAAGGTGCGACGGCATCGCCAGCAGCGGTCACGAACGACGAAAAAGGTCTAGGCACAAGGCGCGTCCGATTCATTCTAGATGGCCGCTAGCCCGCGGTCCAAGTCGGCCATGATCAGAGCCTCATCTTCGAGGCCGACGGAGAGCCGCAGGAAGCCATCGTGGATGCCGAGCGCCGCTCGTTGCTCCGGCGCAAGCGAGCGGTGCGACGATGTGGCGGGATGCGCGAGAGTAGTGGCGACTCCACCGAACGACAGGACGAGCTTGATGTGGCGCAGGGCAGCAAGCAGCCTATCGACGGCTGCCCGATCTGGCGCCACTTCTAATGAGACGACCGAGCCGAAGCCCTCACGTAGCGTCCGCCGTGCGACCGGGTAGGTTGCATCAGCCGGCAGGCCGGGGTAGTGGACTGCCGCCACTTTGGGCTGGCGCTCGAGCCACTGGGCGATTGTGAGCGCGGTCGCGCTCGAGCGGCTCAAGCGCACGGACAGCGTCGTCACCGAGCGGGTTGCGAGCCAGCTGTCGAACGCGGCCGAGATCAACCCCGCCCTGGTCGCCGGCAGCCGAAGCGGTTCGACGATCTCGCGAGAGCCTGTGACGCATCCCGAGACGAGGTCGTGGTGACCGCCAAGAAACTTCGTGATGCTCTCGATGATGATGTCGCAACCGTGCTCGGCAGGTCTGCAGTGATATGGTGACGCGAGCGTGTTATCGACAACGATCAGCGCGCCTCGCTCGTGCGCAAGCGACGCCAACGCACGCAGATCGGCAACACGCAGCCGCGGATTGGAGATCGTCTCCACGATCAAGAGTTGCGCGGGCGTGCGCAACGCGTCTTTTACCTGGTCGAGGTCGCCAGCATCGATCGTGTCGATCCGGACGCCGAACTTTGTGAGATCGCCGAGCAGCCGCAAGGTATTCCCATAGAGATTTGCGGCAGCGACGATGCGGGCTCCTGAGTGGGTGAGATGCCAGAGGACAGCGGCGAACGCCGACATGCCGGCGGCCGTCACGATCGCGGTTTGCGTGCCATGAAGCGAGCGTATGCAGGCCTCCAAAGCCGCATGGTTCGGGACTCCGCTGCCCCCATAGATAGTGCCGGGATCGCGTCCCTCGTAGACCGCATCCACCTCGTCGAGCGAGCGAAAAACCCAACCCGCTGATTGATAGATGGGTAACACGAACGGCGGATTGCCTTGCCCAGACCCGTTGGCGTCAACCGGTTCGCCGGAACGTGACGCATGCGCTGTCATGTCCGCACCTCGCACAACATAAATAAAGAAGGGGTGCTGCGCGCATCGCAGCTCCCCCTTTGGAATCTTGCCTAACCTCAGATTTCGCCCGAGGTTATTTCTTCTTCTTCGCCTTCTTAGCAGCTTTCTTCTTTGCCACGGTGTACGAGTCACCTCCCATCTGGTCTTCCGGTGCGCGCGGGGCGTTGCTGTACGCCTCTTGTTATCACCTACCCGTCGCTGCGGAGTTCGACGGTTATCGCGCGTCGCCGAAGGGTGCGGGAACTTCGAAGAAGATCCTCGCGCGGAAGTTCGGTTACGAGCACTCCCTTCCTTTCATCATCGGCAGTGAGGCACAAAAAGTTACCCGCGAGCCGGTCATGCGAACGCGCTGCGTAAGGGTGCGACGAAGCGCAGCGACGAAGTATTGCAGAGCAGCATGAACAACTCGCGACGGGTGGTGATCACCGGCATCGGGGCCATCACACCGGTCGGCAAATCGGCTCCAGAGTTCTGGTCCAGCGTCGTCCGCGGCCGCAGCGGTGTCGACCAGATCACGCTTTTCGACGCATCCAAGCTGGCGACGACTTTCGCGGCGGAGGTCCAGGACTTCGACCCGAGCGCGGTCATCCCCAAAAAAGACGCGCGCAAGATGGACCGCTTCTCGCAGTTCGCGATGGTCGCCGCCACCGAGGCGGTGGCGGACTCGGCGCTCGAGGTCAGCGATCAGAACCGCGATCGTATCGGCGTCATCATGGGGTCCGGGATCGGCGGAATCACGACCATCGAGCAGCAGACCAAGGTGACCAACGAGCAAGGCATGGACCGGGTCTCGCCGTTCTTCATCCCGATGCTCATCAGCAATATCGCCCCGGGATTGATCTCGATGAAATATGGCGTCCGAGGCCCGTCGCAGACGGCCGTCTCCGCCTGCGCCTCCTCGAACAACGCCATTGGCGATGCCATGCGGGTGATCCAGCATGACGATGCAGATGTGATGATCTCGGGTGGCTCCGAGGCGCCGATCACGCCGCTTGCAGTCGGCGGTTTCTGCTCGATGCGGGCACTGTCGACGCGCAACGATAACCCGAAATCGGCCAGCCGTCCCTTCGACAAGACACGCGATGGCTTCGTCATCGGCGAGGGCGGAGGCGCCCTCGTCCTTGAGGAGCTGGGCCACGCGCGCGCTCGTGGCGCGAAGATCTACGCGGAGATCATCGGCTACGGCCAGTCCTCGGACGCGTACCACATGGTTGCGCCCGACCCGGCGGGACATGGTGTCAAACTCGCCATGACGCGCGCGTTGCGTGATGCGGGGCTGCAGCCCACCGACGTGGATTACATCAACGCCCACGCGACGTCCACTGACCTCGGCGATGCGGCGGAGACGCAAGCCATCCATGCCGTCTTTGGCGATCACGCCAAGCGCATTCCCGTCAGCTCTAACAAATCGATGTTCGGCCATGCGCTCGGCGCGGCCGGAGCACTCGAGGGCATCTGCACGATCCTGACCATCCGCGAAGGCATCGTGCCCCCGACCATCAACTACGAGCACGTCGATCCGACCTGCGACCTCGACTGCGTGCCCAACGTCGCCCGGCGGCACGAGGTCGGCGTGGCCATATCAAACTCGTTCGGGTTTGGGGGGCATAACGCGGTGTTGGTCTTCCGGAAGTTCTCCGACAACTAGCCGGTGTCAAAAGCGCTCGCCCGTAAGCGGGCACTGCGCGACCTCGCGCGGCGGCTCGAGCTTGAGCCGAGCGTGGTGCACTCAGGCAAGCTCCACGAAGCGTTGACGCATGACTCCTACGCCGCAGAGCGCCACGCTCGTGATGGCTGCGCCAATGAGCGGTTGGAGTTCTTAGGCGATGCGGTGCTGGGCGTCGTGGTCGCGCACGCGCTGTTCGACGAACATCCTGGGCAGCCCGAAGGCAAGCTCTCGCGGATGCGCGCCGCACTCGTCTCACGTGCTGCCCTTGCCGAGACCGCGCGCCGGCTGGACCTCGGCAAGTTCGTGCTGCTGGGACGAGGCGAAGCAGCCGCAGGCGGTGCGCAGCGACCATCGATCTTAGCCGCTGCGTTTGAAGCCGTGGTGGGCGCGCTCTACTTGACCGCGGGCTTAGATGCAGCGCGATCCTTCGTCGCGCGACACCATCTGGCACACGCAGGCACGAGCGAATTGTTGGATCCAAAAACGGCGCTGCAAGAATATGTTCAGGCAAAGTATAAGAAGGCTCCGCACTACGCCATGACGGCGCAGAGCGGTCCTGCGCATGCGCGGACGTTCAGCGTGGCGGTGTCTGTCGGCGGCGCCCAGCTCGGGTCGGGCGAGGGCGCGACGAAGAAGCAGGCCGAGGCCGCCGCCGCCCGCGAGGCGCTTACGGCGCTGCGGCGCGGCCGCACGTGAGGTGATCGCGCATCTATCTTAAGAGCATCGACCTCTTCGGCTTCAAGACGTTCGCCGAGCGGACGCACCTTGATTTCCATCCCGGCGTGTCCGGCATCGTCGGGCCCAACGGATCGGGCAAATCCAATTTCGTCGACGCCGTGCGCTGGGTGCTCGGCGAACAAAGCGCCCGGCAATTGCGCGGCGCGCGGATGGATGATGTCATCTTCGCCGGCAATACGGAGCGACGGCCACTCGGCATGGCCGAAGTCACCCTGACCTTTGACAATAGCGACGGTGCGTTGGCGACACCATTCGCTGAAATCGCGATCACCCGCCGCGCATACCGCTCCGGCGAAAGCGAGTTCTTCCTCAACAAGTCGCAAGTGCGGCTGCGGGATATCACCGATTTGCTGCTCGGCACGGGGCTTGCGGCTGAGCTCGCCGCCATCGTCTCCCAGGGTGAGATCGATGCCATCCTTTCCGCCAAGCCGGAGGCGCGGCGCGAGCTTTTCGAAGGGGTAGCCGGCACTGCCCGCTACCGGGTGCGCAAGCGCGAGGCACAGCGCCGACTCGAGCAGACGGCGACCAACGCGCTGCGCGTCAATGACCTTCTCGCCGAGCTCGAAAAGCAGATACCGGCGATCGAACAGCAAGTGCGGCGTGCCAAGCGCTACCAGAAGGTGAACGCGCAGCTGCGCGACTTCGAAATCCTGTCCTACGTGCGCAAGACGTCCGAACGGCGCGCGGAGCGGACGAGCATCACCGCGTCGCTTGGCGATGACGAGCGAACTGCGACCAGCATCGCGCACCATCACGCCGAGCTGCAGACAGCGCTCAACCGGGCTCGCTATGAAGAGTATCAGGCCACGCTTGCGCTCGACGAACGAAATGCGGCGCACACCAAGCTGGCCGAACAGCTACAGCACGAGGCGTCCGCCGCAGCCGCTGCGAGCGCCCGGGCGGGAGAGCTCGAACGGGGTTGCGAGGCGCTGGAACAAGAGCTTGACGCCGCGGCGCACGCGGTCACCCTTGCAGATGCGAGGCTCGCGAGCGCGGTCGAAGGCCTTGCCCGAAGCCGCCAGGAGCGGGACCAGGCGTTGAGTGTCGCCGAGTCGGCGGCCGCGCTTGAAGCGGCGGGGACCGCACAGTGGGAACGGGCGTACGCCGCGCTGCGCGCCGTGGAAGACGAGCGTACCGAGGCAGTTGCTCGCAGCGCTCAGAGCGCGTCGGCCAGTGCCGCTGCCCGCGCTGAACTGGGCAGAGTCGCCGCGGCGATGAAGCGGTTGGATAAGGACAGCCTCGCGGTCGCGGCTGGCATCGAGCAGGCCCAACGTCGACACGAAGAAGCGCTCCGCGAGCTCGATCGGGCCAAGCGACAGGCTGACGACGCCGCGCGAGCACAGCACGACGCTCGCGACCTGCATAAGGCCGCGGTCGCACATCTCGACCAGGCCCGCGCGGCTCGCGAAAAGAGTCAGACGGCGCTGCTCGAGCTCCAGGCAAAGGTGCAGGCGCTACGCCAGTTCCGTACGGGAACAAGCGGCGCTCCTGCGGGCGTGCAAGAACTGCTTGAGGCCGCCGCCGCAGGGTCGGTCCGAGGCATCATCGGCACCGTCGCTTCGGTCATCCAGGTCGATGACCGGCATGCCATAGCTATCGACGCGGCGCTCGGCCCTCATGCACACGATGTCATCGTCGGCACATTGCAAGACGCAAAAGCTGCGATGCAGGCGCTCAAACGCAAACCGTCGGGCCGGGCGACCATCATCGCCCTCGAAGCGCTGCCGCAAGCAGCGCGTTCGACAGCACCGGCCGGCAAAGGCGTGGTCGGCCGAGCCGCTGATCTCGTGCGCTGCGACGCGACGGTGAAGCCCGCCGTGGAGCATGCGCTGGGCAACTGCTTCATCGTCGCCACATTGGACGATGCCTTTGCGAATGCACAACGCAACGGCGATGCTGCTTTTGCGACCTCAGATGGAGACGTCATACGTGGCGGCGTGATCGCAAGCGGCGAAGGCACGGGGCCGGTGAGCGCACAGGCATCGGTCGCCGCGCTCGAGCGGGAATTGGACAGCGCCCGAGCGACTGTCGAGCAGCGTGACCAGGCGCTCGCAGCAGCGGTACGAGCGACAGACGATGCCGCGAAACGCGTCGAAGGCAGCGCTGAAGCAATTTCGGCAGTCGGCTTGCAATCGCATACCGCCCGTACGGCGGTTGAACGAATCGCGCACGAGCTGCGCTCTTTGGAAGAGCGCACGGTCGAGCTGCGCAGGCAAAAAGAAGAAGCGCAAATGCAGGGCGCGGCCGCGGCTCGGGCAATCGAGCAGCAGGCCCCCGATGCGGGTGAGCTTGCAGCCCGCGTTGACGCGCTCGAGGCGAAACGTCGCGACGCCCTCACTGCCGCCGATGCATTGGCCAAAGAACTCGCGCAAACGCGCGCCAACCATCGGGCCGCCGCGAGCGCGGCCGCAGCGATGGTCGAGCGTGTCGCGCAACTAAGCGACGACGTCGAGACCGCGCGTGCCGATCTTGAGCGCGCGCAGACGCAACGCAAAGACCGAGTGGCGCAACTCCAGGCCATGCGCGAAGAGCGCCAGCAAAGCGCAGACGAGGCGACGCGCTTCGCGACATCGCGAGATGAGGCGGAAAAAGCACTTGCCCTCGTGGCCGCAGAGCTGGTCACGGTGCGCGAACGCCGCGACGCGCACGCCGGCCGCACGCGCGAACTCGACGAAGCATACGCACGCGAGGAGCAGCAAGCCAAGGAGCAATCAAGCGAACTCGAGCGTTTGCGCATCCGTCTCGCCGAAATCGACGCCGAGCTCGCGGTGTTGCAGGAAACCTTCTCCCAAAATCCGGCCACCGAGCACGAATGCGCCGACGTGCAGGGACGGTATCAAGAATTCGAGGGCGATGCGGACGCGCAGGTGCGGCGCTTACGCGAAGAGCTCGTGCGGCTGGGCAATGTGAACCTCAACGCGCTCGAGGACCGCGCGGCGACAATGGAGCGCTGCGAATTCTTGCGCCAGCAACTGCGCGATCTCGAGGCCGCGCGTGCCGGCATCTTGGCGAGCATCGCGGAGATGGATGCCGAGTCACTGCGCAAGTTCAACGAGACGTTTGAGAAAGTGGCAGTGGCGTTTTCCGAGACCTTCACGCGTCTATTCAATGGAGGCAACGCCAAGATTTGGGTCGCGGCAGCTGAGGACCCGACCGAGGCAGGCATCGAGATCTCGGCCCAACCGCCGGGCAAGAAGATGCAACACCTCAACTTGCTCTCGGGCGGCGAGCGCGCCCTCACGGCCGTTGCGCTCATTTTTGCGACGCTGCAGGTGCGCCCCAGCCCGTTTTACATTTTTGACGAGATCGACGCGGCGCTCGATGAGGCCAATGTCGGCCGCTTCGGCGTGCAGCTGGCGGAGCTGGCGCGCAACGGGCGCTCGCAGATCATCATCATCACGCACAATAAGGCGACCATGACGCTGGTCGACCGAATGTATGGGGTGACGATGAGCGAGCCGGGCGTGTCGAACATCCTCTCGCTGTCACTGGAGCGGGCGGGTGCCCCAGGCTAACCGCACCGCGCTCATCTCGCTCACCGACAAGACCGGCCTCCCAGATCTCGCTCGCGCGCTCGTGATGGCCGGATATCGCATCGTGGCGAGCACGGGAACCGCGAACGCGATCCGCGACCTTTCCTTGCCTTGCGATGACGTCGAGGCGGTCACGGGTTCCCCAGAACTCCTCGGTGGCCGGGTTAAGACGCTGCATCCCGTCGTCTTCGGGGGCATCTTAGCGCGTGTGTCGTCGGCGGACGATCTCGCCGAGCTCGAGCGTGCCGGCATTGGGCCAGTGTCGGTCGTGGCCGTCAACCTCTACCGCTTTGGAGACACGGCAACGCGGCCGGGTGCCACGCAATCGCAAGTCCTCGAGCAGATCGACATCGGCGGTGTCGCACTGCTTCGCGCCGCGGCGAAAAATTTCGAGCACGTGAGCGTGCTGGCCGAACCCGGCTTGTATCCGGAGTTCATCGCTGCGCTCGAACGTGGAGGACCTTCGCTCGAGGAGCGGCGCAGGCTCGCAGCCCGCGCGTTTGCGCTCGTCGCGGAGTATGACGACGCGATCGCGTCGTGGTTCGCGGGCGAACGCGTCGGGCTGCCGGATGTTCTTTCTTTGAACCTCCCATTGCGCAGCCGGCTGCGCTACGGTGAAAACCCGTGGGCGAAGGCGGCCTTCTATCACGGCGAAGAAGGCGCATTTCCGCAGGCGCTCGCCGGGAAGACGCTTTCGTACAACAACATGCTCGACGTGGACTCGTGTCTTCGCCTGCTCGCCCCCATCGCTCGTCCAGACGGATTCCCCGACACCGCGGAGCCGCAAAGCCCTGTGCTCGCCGCGATCGTGAAGCACACCCTGCCGTGCGGATTGGCGGCTGGCTCGTCGGCCCACGCCGCGCTTGAGGCGGCGTTAGGCGCGGATCCGATTTCCGCATTTGGCGGTATCGTCGCCGTCAATGCTCGGCTGGACATGGCGAGCGCCCAGCTGCTCAAGCCTCGGTTCTTGGAAGTCGTGGCAGCGCCGGCGTATGACGACGGCGCTATCGATATGCTACGGACGAAAAAACATCTGCGATTGCTCCGCTTTGATTCGCGATTGCCAGCGCAGCTGCGCGCCGGCATGACCGTGCGGTCGGCGCTGGGAGGCGTGCTGGCGGAGCGGCCCGACGAAAGCGCGCCGCCCGATAGGTGGCAGGTCGTGACCGAGCGTCAACCGAGCCCTGCGGCGTGGCGGGATTTGCTCTTCGCGTTTGGTGCCGTGCGCCAGGTCAAATCCAATGCTGCAGTGGTCGTCAAAGGGCAAGTGACGCTGGGCGTGTGCGGCGGGCAGACCAATCGGGTCGCGGCGGTCGAGCTTGCATGCCGTCGGGCCGGTGACGCCGTGCGCGGCGCCGTGCTCGCAACCGATGGGTTTTTTCCATTCGCTGACGGTATCGAAGCGGCGATCGCCGCGGGCGTCGCTGCCGTGGTGGCGCCGTCGGGTTCCATTCGTGATGGCGAGGTGATCGAAGCTGCGCGGCGCGGCGGCATCGCACTGCTCTTCGCGTCACGGCGATATTTCTTGCATTAAGGTCGCTCGTGCGGCGCGGCGGCCGACACGGTCGCCTGCGTGAGACCATAGCGAAGCTCGCCATCGTGCATCTGAGAATAGACGAGCCCTGCCACGCGTACGCGTGATCCCGCGGCAAGCACTACGCGTCGGAGCGGAACGACGTCGAGGCCGGCGTCAACGGCGTCCGCAGCGCAGCACGCCATAATGCGGACGGACACCGTTGCAGGCTGCGACCGTTCCCCTGACCATGTACCATGCACGACCATGCGCCTGCCGAGTATGCCCGCAGGATCGTCATCGATTGCCTGCAACGCGGCGAGTAGATCCGTACCGGCGCTCACCCTTGCAGAGCCTCCAACTGCGTGCGTGATGATGCCCCGCGGCGGCGGCGCGGCCGTCGGGATCGAGAGACCGGCCGCAAGCCCACAGGTGAGCCAGACGCAGGCATGGCGCAAGCGCAAGTGCGTGTGTCGAAGCGCCAGGCGAAAGACGACGATGCTCAGGAGCACAACGACCGCGATCGATTCAAGCCACGCGGGTGCACGCACAAGAGCGGCGACGGCATCATTCGCGATGGCAGCGGCAATCAGCGTCGCGAGCGCCAGCACCGGGCCGTCAGGGTATCGTGACATGTGAGGCTGCAGCGATGACCGCTGCTGCCGACAAAGCGGCAGTCAAAGCGTAGGCTGCTCCGAACCATCGCCACACGAGAGCGAGCTGCCGTAGGTCGGCGCACTGGGAGGCGACGATGAAGGCAAGCTGTGCATGCGTGCTCGCGAACATAGTGCGAGCAAGCAGCGCATCCGCGCTCGAGCAAGGCGATAAGATCGCTCCGGCCACGCTCGCGAAGAGCGGCGTGGCTTCGTGTGTCGTACCCGGCAGGTAGACTTCGGCGACTGAACCGACCGCCGCTGCGAGTGCGAAGGATGAAAGCGCGCCGCCTGCGCCGCGCACAAAGGCATCCGTAAAACGCATCCGCTCTGAACTGCACGCACGGGGCGCGTCAGGCAGCTTCGTCCATACCGAGGCGGTCACGGCCGCAACTACGAGGGCGCACGCGACTCGAAGGACCGTTATTCGCCAGCCAAGCACGAGCGCCGTACACCACAAGGCGACCGGGTTGCAGCAGCTTCCCCACACAAGCGCAAAGGCTGCAATGGATCGCGGCGCGGCCCTCAACGCCGATGCTGCCGCGTTCATGCAGCAATCACACACAGGCAAAAGCACACACCCCATGACGATCGCTATCCAAGACTGGCGTGTCGCCGGCCGGCGAACGCCCGACTGCGCGACTGCAGCGCCAAGTGCTCCACCCGTGAGAAACGGAGCAGCGCCGACGAGCATTGAGCAAAAGAAGTACCAGCATCGCGAGAGCGGTTCCAGCACATGTCCGAATGTCGCGATGACCAGTGGCGGAGGCACAAGCGCAAGGGCAATCACACAGACGAAGACTACGCATGCGCGGAAGGTCGGCACATGAAGTGCCGACCTCACAAAGACGCAAGTATGCGGGCGGCAGACGCCGAATGCTGCATGGGCATTGCGACAACTACGGGCGCTTATCCAAGGCGGAAGATTGCTGTGAAACACGTGACTGCGCCGCGGGGGACGTTTGATGTACTTCCCCCCGAGTCGGCGGAGTGGCAAGAGCTCGAGCGTGTGATCGACGAGGTGTGCACGCGCTTCGGCTACCAAGAGATCCGTACGCCGATTTTCGAATCGACCGATGTCTTCGTGAAGCCGATCGGCGAGGGCACGGATATCGTCGACAAGGAGATGTACACGTTCACCGACCGTGGCGGTCGCAGCATCACGCTACGGCCCGAGCTCACGGCGCCCGTCGTGCGTGCGGTCCTCGAGCATAACTTGCTGCAGACCTTGCCGCTCAAGCTGTATTATCGCGGACCGATCTTCCGCTACGAACGGCCCCAAAAAGGACGCTATCGCCAAGCGCATCAATGGGGCGTCGAGTGCTTTGGTGCGGCCGGCCCGGAAGCAGACGCAGAGATCATCGCGTTGGGAATCGAGGTCATGAAGGCTATCGGCATCACCGATTATCGCCTCGAGATCAATTCGCTCGGCTGCGATGCCTGCCGCCACACCTACCGGGAAGCATTAGTGGGCTTCTTGCGCAACAACGCGGATCGTTTGTCG
Source organism: Vulcanimicrobiota bacterium (assembly GCA_019232725.1). Lineage (GTDB taxonomy): Bacteria > Vulcanimicrobiota > Vulcanimicrobiia > Eremiobacterales > Eremiobacteraceae > JAFANK01. Next base: position 12,962 of record JAFANK010000112.1, read on the forward strand.
GAGACAAGCCGCGAGCGCCTCGAACGCAACCCGCTGCGCATCCTGGATTCCAAAGAACAACGCGACATTGATCTGCTCAATTTGGCCCCGACGATGGATGCGTTCTTGTGCCAAGCATGTCAGGAGCATTTCGCCACCTTGCGCACGCTGCTCGAGCGGATGGGCATCCGAGCGCTGCACAATCCGCACATCGTCCGCGGACTCGACTACTATACGCGAACGGTTTTTGAGATCAGTTCAACGGCGCTGGGTGCGCAGAACAGCGTCTGCGGCGGCGGCCGTTATGATGGCCTCGTGAAGAGCATGGGTGGTCCGCCGACAGCGGGCGTAGGGTTGGCCATGGGCATGGATCGTATGCTCATGCTCGCGCGCAGCGCGAAGGGCGGTGAGGCGCACAACGGCCGGCCGCGCGTGGACGTGGTGTTCGTCGCGCTCGATGAAGCGTCGGCACTCACCCTCGTACCGGTGATGCACGCGGTGCGGGCGCGACACATCTCCGCCGACATGGACTACACGCGCCGGCACATCGACAAGCAGTTGCGAGCGGCGGGTGATAGCGGCGCGCGCTACGCCGTCATCGTCGGTGAGGATGAACGGCACAGCGCAGAGGCGACCATCCAGGATCTGGCCACCCGCGAGCGCTCGCGCATCGCGCTCGAGGGTGTCGTGGGTGAGCTTGCGGTTCGCTTGAGGACGTAGAGGGCAGACGATCGTGGACGTTGACAAAGAACTGCTCGACGAGCTCATCGCGCTCATGCAGCGCGACGGGCTCGACCGTTTGCGCGTCGCCGCCGGTGAGATGGATCTCGATCTGCGCATGAGCGCACCGGTGGCTGATGCGCACGCCACGTACATGCCAGCTGCACCCGGGTCACCGAAGCCTGCATCGTCAAGCGCGACGCAGGCGCCGGCCAACGTCCGCAAGGTCGAAGCACCACTCGTCGGCGTGTTCTATCGCGCACCGGCACCGGGCGCGAAGCCGTTTGTCGAAGTCGGAGATGATGTTGTCGCGGGGCAGGTGCTCTGCATCATCGAAGCCATGAAGCTGATGAATGAGATCGTCGCCGAGCACACTGGCCGCATCGCCAAGATCTGCACCAATGACGGACAGCTTGTGTCGCTGCACCAAGAACTGTTCTGGGTCGAGGCGTGAACCGCGCAGCAGGCACAAAATCGTTCACCCAGTGCGTCGCTGAGCGGCGCGAGCTCATGCAGCTCGACGAGCACGGCGCAGCGATGACGCGCGCGGTCGATGCGGTGGTCGCGGCACTGCGTGCAGGCGGGCGCGTGTTCTTTTTTGGCAATGGCGGCAGCGCAGCCGAAGCGCAGCATTTAGCCGCGGAGCTCTCCGGCCGGTTTCTGATCGATCGCCCGGCCTACGCCGGCCTTGCGCTGACGGTCGACACGTCGGCGCTCACGGCGATCGCGAATGATTACGGATACGAACACGTCTTCGCGCGCCAGCTGGAAGGCTTGGCGCGACCGGGCGACGTGGCCGTCGGGATGAGCACGTCTGGAGAGTCGGCGAACGTGGTGCGAGGCCTGCGCACTGCGCGCACGAAAGGCGCTACCACCATCGCCTTCAGCGGCAATGGCGGGGGAGCCATGACGCGCGAATCGGATATCGCGTTTATCGGGCCGGCGGGCCCATCATGGAAAGTCCAGGAGGTGCACCTGGCGCTCGGACACATCCTCTGCGAGCTGGTGGAAGCCGCGCTCGCGGCTTCGTGACTCATGTCCGACACCAAAGCTGTGCGCGCGATCTTCCTCGATCGCGACGGCACCTTGAACGCTGACAGCGGATATGTCGCCGAGCCTGACGACGTCCGGCTTGAGGACAATGCAGCCGAGGGCGCAGCGGCGCTCGAGCACGCCGGCTTTGCGCTCGTCATCACGTCCAACCAATCGGGCATCGCCCGAGGCTTCTTGACCGAAGTGCAGGCCGACGAGGTCGATGCGCGCGTGCAAGCGCTGCTGCGCGAGCGCGGCGTGACGATCACCGCCAGTTATCGTTGTCCCCACCTGCCCGAGGGGAGCGTCTCGCGCTACGCGGTCGAGTGTGATTGCCGCAAGCCCAAGCCGGGCATGCTGTTGCGTGCGGCGCGCGATCTCGGCATCGACCTGTCCAGGTCATGGACGGTCGGCGACGGTGCGCGCGACGTGGAAGCAGGCCTCGCGGCAGGAACCAAAACGGTCCGTATCACGCGCGATCCCGCGGAGACTGGTGACGGTCTGCGCAACTTTTGCGCCTCCGATCTCGCTGCCGCCGCCCGCATCATCACTGCAAGAGAATGACGAAGACAAAGACGTCTCGCCGGATTTCGCCGACGGCCGGCCCGGACGAGCGCTGGATCACGCAGCTGTTGCGCGACATGCGCGGCCGGCGCATCGCCGTGATCGGCGATCTGATGCTCGATGAATGGTATTGGGGCAACGTGCGGCGCATCTCCCCCGAGGCACCCGTGCCGGTCGTCGAAGTACGAGACCATACCTACACGTTGGGGGGCGCTGGTAACGTCGCGAACAATCTCGCAGCGCTCGGCGCCCACGTGTCGGTCTTCGGCGTGATCGGCGACGACGACGCAGGCCAGCGCATGCTCGAGCTCTTCCATGCGTTGCACGTCGACACGCGTGGCGTCGTCCGCATGAGATCCCGGCCGACCACGCAGAAGATGCGGATCGTCGCGCACAATCAGCAAGTGGTGCGCGCCGACCGGGAATCGACGGCTGCGGTCGATGGCCGCATGTTGACCTCGATCCGGCGGACGCTCGCATCGCTCGACGGCGCGATCGACGGTGTCGTCATCTCTGACTATGGGAAGGGCCTCATCGGGGCCTCGCTGATCCAGTGCATTCGCGCTTTTCGAAATCGGCCGATCGTCACCGGCGATCCGAAGCCGGAGAACATCGATGCATTTGCCGGTGTCGACTGGATCGCGCCCAACGCATCCGAAGCTGAGCGCGCGTCGGGCATCACGGTGAAGAACGATGCCGACCTCGCGCGCGCGGCGAAGGCGCTCATGGCGCGCACGCGCGCCAAGCATGTGCTCGTGACGCGTGGCGAACACGGCATGACGTTGTTCGGCGCGTCCAAGCGGCCGCTGTGGGTGCCGGCCATGGCACGCCAAGTGTATGATGTGAGCGGCGCGGGCGACACGGTGATGTCCACGCTGACCTTGGCGCTTGCTGCAGGCGCGCCCGTCGAGCGGGCGGTGACGCTGGCCAACGTCGCAGCCGGTGTCGTGGTCGAGAAGCTCGGCACGGCGACCGCCACGCCGGAGGAGATCGTCCGCTTCGCTGTCCTGGCGGGCGTGGCGCAGCCCGTCGCCCGCGGCGGCAAAGGCACTCGTGACCGCCGCCGATAAGGTCGTCGACCGCGCCCAAGCGGCGGCCCGCGCCGCCGAGGTCAAAGCGCGCGGCGACACGGTCGTATTCACCTGCGGCGTTTTCGACCTCATCCACGTCGGCCACGTGCGCTACCTTGAATATGCGCGTGGCCTGGGCGACTTTTTGATCGTCGGGATCAACTCCGACGCGTCGGTGCGAGAACTGGGTAAAGGACCAGGAAGACCGCTCGTGCCCCAAGACGAGCGAGCAGAGATCGTCGCGGCGCTGGGTTGCGTCGACCTGGTGTGCATCTACGACGAGGTACGCCCCAACGATACGATTGCGATGATTCGCCCGAACGTCCATGTCAAAGATGCTGCCTATGAGGGCGCCCAGCTCCCGGAAGCAGATGCCGTGAAGCAAGCCGGGGGCGTCATCCGGTTCGCGCCGCGCGTCGATGACCGTTCGACGACCAAGATCGTCGAGCGTATCGCAAAGGATGCGCGATGAAGGCACCATCGATCTTCATCACGACCAACGGTCCCGGCGAGGTGATGGGCTGGACGAGGCCGTTCGCCCGCGCGATCTACGAGCGCCACCCTGAGGCAGAGCTCACGATCGTGGTGCTGCCATGCGCGTACGCAACCGGACACGAGGTGCAAATGCTGCACCGGTTGTTTCCTCTAGCGCGGGTGATCGATCCAGGCGGCTACGGGCGCTTTCTCCTCGGCCGGCGCGTGCCCGGACTTTCGCGCACGCAAGGGGTGCTGCAGTATCTGGGCGGCGATCTCTTCCACGCCGCCACGATCGCACGCCGACTCGGCCTCGTGGCCATGACGTATAAGTTCTCCCGTCGCTCGTACGTGCGTCTCTTCGAGCGCTGCTTCGCTCTTGATGAGCGCAATGCGCGCGAACTGCGAGCCGCAGGAACGCCGCCCGACCGCGTGCGCGTGGTCGGAAATCTGGTAGCGGACTCGGTGCTCGGATCGCTCGCTGGACCGCCGCCGCGGCCGGGGTACGGCTCGGGCATCTGCATCCTTCCTGGGAGCCGGCCATACGAGATCCGGTTCTTGATGCCGTTCTTCATGGCAGTGGCGCGCGAACTCGCGCAACGGCGGCCTGGAGTTCCGATCACGTTTGTGATGTCGCCTTTCACGAGCGACCAAGAGATCGAATCCGGCGTGCAGTGGTCGGGCGACCCTCAGCACGGCGGTCTGGCGGGGCGCTACGATGCTGCTGGCTCGTCGATCGTCGTCGACGGCTGTCGCTTCGCAGTCGACCGGTCGCAAGACTATCACACGATGGCCGCAAGCCAGCTCGTGATCAGCATTCCCGGAACCAAATGTATGGAAGCCGCGGTGTTGGGGCGACCATTGCTCGTCGCGGTGCCGCTGAACCGCGTCGATGAGATCGCCATGAACGGCATCGCTGCGTATCTGCATCGCATCCCGCTCATCGGCCGGCCCCTCAAGCGCTTCATCGCATATCGCGTCGCCAGCCGCGTACCGATGTGGGCGCAGCCCAACATCGATGCCGGCCGCATGGTGGCACCCGAGGTGCGCGGTATTTTGGCACCGGTCGACGTGGCGCGTGCTGCCGACGATCTGCTTGATGACCCGGCCGGCCTTGCCGAGATGGGAAGGACGCTAGCAGGCCTCTATGCGCATGACGCCGGAGCGGCCGCGCGGATGGCGGAGGAAGTGCTGTCGGTCGCAGCGCGCGTGCCGGCATCGCGGGCTAGCTAAACGTGGCGCTTGCCAGTGTGGTCATCGCCACGCACAATCGTGCGTCGCTCTTGCGCGATTGTCTGGCCGCCCTCGGACGTCAAAACGCCGAAGCGAACTTTGAGGTCGTGGTCGTCGACAACGGGTCGGTCGACGATACGCCCGCGGTCATCGCAGCCGCCGGCGAACGCGTGCGCGGATTGACCGTGGCCGATCCCAACCGCGCCAAAGCTCGCAACGCTGGGATCGCTGCCGCTCGCGGTAGCATCGTCATCTTCTGCGACGACGACACGGTAGCGCCGCCGGCGTTTGTCGCCGAGCACCTGCGCGCGCATGAGAACGGCGGCCCGGCCGTGGTGAGCGGACCGATCATCAATGTTCCGGATTCCGCGACGAAACTCGCGCCCGATGCCCGCCACTATTCGCGGGCGTTCTTTTGCACCTGTAACGTGAGCGTGCCGAAGCAGGAACTGTTCGATGCCGGGCTTTTCGACGAGCGCTACGATCTCTACGGTTGGGAAGACACGGACCTGGGCATTCGGCTGCGCGAGCGTGGGCTACGCCGCATTTT
>JAFANK010000113.1 GCA_019232725.1 Vulcanimicrobiota bacterium
TATATCGAGCGCGCCTACGACGATGCGAAGTATGGGCAGCCGTCGCGCGATCCGATCGTCGAGATGTGCCTGCCGTCAGCCGTGGACCCGAGCGTCGCGCCGCCCGGCAGGCACCTGGCATCGATGTTCGTGCAGTACGCGCCCTACAAGCTCGCCAACGGCCAATGGGACCCAGCGCGCAAAGACGCCTTCGCCGATCGCTGCTTCGAAATCGTCGAACAATACGCGCCCGGCTTCACGAGCTCGGTCACGGGCCGTCAGATCTTGAGCCCGGTGGATCTCGAGCAGACGTTCAACCTCACCGGCGGCAACATATTCCAGGGCTCGATGGGCTTGCACCAGCTCTTCATGTTCCGCCCGGTGCCGGGCTTCGCTGGCTATAAAATGCCGGTGCGCGGACTTTACCTCTGCGGCGCAGCAGCGCATCCGGGCGGCGGCGTCATGGGTGCAGCCGGCTGGAACGCCGCACGCGAGATGCTTCGACGGTAGACGGTACAGCGAGCTCTCACGCGAGGAGGTAGTCCGTGGCGCCAGAGCAAGTGAACTTGACGATCTCGGCGTTGACACTTGTCGTTTTGCTGGCGGCTGCTGTGGCTGCCATCATCCAACTGCGGCATTTGCGAGCGTCCAGTGAAAGCGCCACCTTTTCAACCGCCTTCTCACTTTGGTACTCGCCTGAAGTGCAACGCGGGCTGCGCTTCATCCAGCACGAGTTCGCGACCAAGATGGAGGATCCGGTGTTCCGCCGCGAGCTGGACACGGCCGGCGCCGCGGATCATCTCGCTCATCCCGAACTTAATGTCCTCGACTACTTCGACAACGTCGGCATCTACGTCGTGCTCGGCACGGTCCGCGAGGCGTTCATCCTTCATCCCGCCGGCCAGCTCATCGCCAACCTGTGGGAGACATTGTCGCCGGTCATCGCGATCGTGCGCCGCAAACGCGGCAAGCAAATGTACATCTCCTTTGAGTACCTGGCGGCACGCGCCCGCAAGTGGATTGGGCGATATCCCGACGGATACGCGCCCAGGGGTTTTGTGCGGCTGCCAAACCCGGACATCTGGCAACTAGCGGATATGGGCGCCGACATGCTGACCGGCGCCCAAGGCTAGGGCGCAGCGGACAGCGCACGAAGGCCCGAGGCATGAAGCGGCTGATCGTCACGGGCGACGATTTCGGAGCCTCGACGCTCGTCAACGAAGCGATCGAACAAGCACATCGCGCGGGCGTGCTCAACACGACCTGTCTCATGATGTCGGGCGCAGCGGTCGATGACGCCGTGCGCAGAGCCAAACGGCTACCGGCTTTGCGCGTAGGTTTACACGTCGTGCTGGTCGACGGACGGCCGCTTTTGGATGCAAGTCTTGTCGGCGCACTGGTCGATGCTGATGGCGCCTTCTCGACGCATCTGGTCCGCGCGGGTTTTCGGATGTTCTTCAGCGCGCGCGCGCGAACACAACTCGAGGACGAGATCCGGGCGCAGTTCGAAGCGTTTGCGACCACCGGCCTTCCGCTCGATCATGTCAACGGCCACAACCACATGCAAGTGCACCCCACCGTGCTCGATGCGATCATCCGCATCGGCCGGGAGTATGGCATGAAGGCGATGCGCGTGCCGTACGAGCCGCTTGGTCCTTCGTGGCGCGCCATGCGCCAAGATCTGGCCGCGCGCGCGGGTAACTCGCTCGGCTTGGCGCCAGTGCTCGGCTATTGCCGATGGCGTCTGCGCGCCGCCGGTATCGCCTGCAATGACTACGTCTTCGGCTTGAGCGATACCGGGCGCATGACACGCGAACGCGTGTTGGCTCTGCTGCGCGAGCTGCCTGACGGGGTGACCGAGATGTATTTCCACCCGGCCTCCAGACGAGCGCCTGGGATGCCGGCGTACGCGCAGCCGGAAGCCGAGCTTGCGGCGCTGCTCGATCCCGGCGTGGCATCGTATATCGCAGACGGAGATATCAAGCTTTCCACCTATAGCCAGTTGGAGCCACTCGCCTCGTGAAGTTCACAAGCGTGCTCGCCACAGGGTTGTTCGTGGCAAGCGCCGCGGGCTGTGCGTACCTCGCGTGCGCGGTTGCACGTACGATTGCGTTCGGCCGCCGGCGAAACGATCTGCACGCTGCGCAACGCGCTGATGGTCCTCAGGCAAGCGCATCACGGCAGGCGCTGCCCGCAGTCACGATCCTCAAGCCCCTTTGCGGCGACGAGCCGGATCTTTTCGATAACCTCGCGTCCTTTTGCGATCAAGAATTCGGCCGCTTTCAGATCATCTTCGGCGTGCACGAGGCAAGCGATCCGGCCGTGGGGGTGGCGCAGCGCGTCGTCACCGCATTTCCGCGGGTGGACGCATCGGTGGTCGTCGATGACCGGATGCCCGTGGCCAATCGCAAGATCTCCAACGTGCTCAACATGATGCCGTACGCCAAACACAATATACTTGTGGTGGCGGACTCCGACGTGCGCGTCGGCCG
>JAFANK010000010.1 GCA_019232725.1 Vulcanimicrobiota bacterium
GTCTATCCCAAACCACAGGGCATCGAGCAAGCCGCGATTAAACCGGAGAGTGCGTGCTGGCATACTCAGCTCGGCGAATTCATCTTGCGCTACGAGGACGTGCGGTTGTCATCATCGCCAGAAGCAGCACTCACGGCGTTTCTCTCGAGCACCTATGAGGTGAGCGCAGCGCTCGGTGGCTGGGATATGTCGCTACGGCGATGAGATCGGAGCCGACCAGCGCTGCGAGTCCGACGCGCACGCGCTCTCCTCTGTATGTGAACCTTTCAGCGTTCGTCGCTGACTTGCGCGCGAACGGCGAGCTCCACGAGATCAGCGCGCCCGTCGATCCGATGCTCGAGATGAGCGAGATCGCCGATCGCTGCGTCAAGCACCCAAGCGGCGGCCCGGCGCTCTACTTCACATCAGTGAAAGGCTCGGCGTTCCCGGTGCTCATGAACGCATTCGGCACGCGACAACGAATGGCGCGCGCCATGGGTGTCGAGGATCTGGACGATCTGGGCACGCGGGTGCGGCGCTTGCTCGAACTTGCGCGACCGCCGAGCGGCCTCGCGGACAAACTTGGCGCCGTGCTGCGTCTCGGCGAGCTTGCAGCGCTTGCGCCCAAGACCGTGCGCGACGCTCCCTGTCAAGAGATCGTGCAACGTGGCGCCGAGGTAGATCTTCGTGCATTACCCGTGCTCACGACTTGGCCAGGCGATGGCGGTCCCTTCATCACGCTGCCCATGGTGTTCACCAAAGACCCGGTGAGCGGTGCGCAAAACACGGGCATGTACCGCATGCAAGTGTACGACGAGCGCACGACCGGCATGCACTGGCAGCGACACAAGCACGGCCGCGAACATCAAGACGCAGCGGGGTCAGGCGCGCGCATGCCGGTGGCAGTGGCGCTCGGCGCCGATCCGGCAACGTTGTATGCCGCAAGCGCGCCCTTGCCCAGCGGCATCGATGAGATGCTGCTCGCGGGGTTCGTCCGGGGCAAAAGCGTGCCGATGGTGCGGTGCCTGACGGTCGACATCAATGTGCCGGCCGAAGCCGAGTTCGTGCTCGAGGGCTACGTGGACAACGCCGAGCTGCGGCGCGAGGGCCCGTTCGGCGATCACACCGGTGTCTATTCGCTGGCCGACGACTATCCGGTCTTCCACGTCACGTGTCTCACCCGCAGGCGCGCGCCGATCTATTGGGCCACCGTGGTCGGGCGGCCACCGATGGAAGATTACTGGCTGGGCAAGGTGACGGAGCGCCTGTTCTTGCCGTTACTGCAGCAGATGATGCCCGAAGTCGTCGACTATAACTTCCCTGCCGAAGGGATCTTTCAGAATCTGGTCATCGTGTCGATCCGAAAGCGGTACCCGGGACATGCCAAAAAGGTCATGTACGGACTGTGGGGTCTCGGCCACATGATGATGCTCACCCGCAACATCTTGGTGGTTGACGCGGACATCGACGTGCACGATCTGCGCGTCGCCGCGTGGACGGCGCTGAACAACGTCGATGCCGGGCGAGATCTCGTGCTCGCACCTGGTCCCGTCGACGCCCTTGACCATGCGGCGCCCTTGCCGGCGCTGGGCACGAAGCTTGGCATCGACGCCACGCGTAAGACCGCAGAGGAAGGTTACGCGCGTGAGTGGCCCGAGCAGATCGTGATGAGCGATGAAGTCAAGCAGGCCGTCGCCAAGCGATGGCACGAATTCGGCCTTGACCCTGACCTGCTCACGCCGTGAAACCGTTGCGACTACTGCTCGAAGAACTCAAGATCGAACACACGCTGTTCGCGCTGCCGTTCGCGTACGTCGGCGCGCTGCTCGGCGCGCGAGCTTTGCCAACACTGCATCAAATCGTGTGGATCACGATCGCCGTGCTTGGCGCACGCACAGCGGCGATGGCGGCGAACCGCCTGCTCGATGCGCGCGTAGACGCGCGCAATCCGCGCACCGCGCGCCGCCATGTGGCGTCCGGCGCGTTGCCGCCACGGGCGATGCTGTGGGCCATTGTGGCGGGTTTGGCGCTTCTGACCATTGCAGCGTGGCAGCTCAACCCATTGTGTCTGGAATTATTGCCCATCGGCGCAGCCGCGGTGCTTGTCTATCCGCTGGTCAAGCGCTGGACCTGGGGCGTGCACTTCGTGCTTGGGGCGGTTGATGGGCTGGCTCCACTGGGTGCATGGATCGCTGTGACCGGACGCGTCGAGCCGGCCGCACTCGTGCTGTTCGCCGCGGTGACGCTCTGGGTTGCGGGGTTCGACATCCTGTATGCGCTCATGGACCGTGACTTCGACCTGCGCGAAGGTGTTCGCTCGATCCCGGCACGGTTCGGAATGAAAGCAGGCCGGTTGCTTCCAGCGCTTTTGCACGGACTGGTCATCGCAGCGCTTGCACTGTGCGGCGCCATGACGGGCGTCCATCCGCTCTACTGGTTGGGCGTGGTCATCGCCGCATTGTTGCTCGCGTACGAACGGTTGCTGATCGGGCGACAGCATGACGTCGTCGCGCTCAACGCGGCGGTGTTCAATGCGAACATGCTCTTCTCGGTCGTTTTCTTTCTCTGCACCGCAGCGTCGGTCGTCCTCGCTTGAAAAGATAAGGAGTCCCATGCCATCGCCTCGCACCGCCCAGCGCATGCTCGCAATCCTCGGACTGCTCGCGCTCTTGTTCATCGTTCCGCGCAGCGCCATTGGAGCGGGCGAAGAGTTCCCACCGTATGCGAAGCAGGTCCAGATCGCGGTCGTCGCGCCGTTGTCGGGTCCGCTGCGGCAGATGGGCTGGGATCTGTCTGCGGGCGTGCAGGCCGCCATCGATGACGCCAACCAGGCTCGCGGTCTGACCGACTTCGCGTGGTCGATGACGAGCTTCGATGATCAAGGCGATCCTGGCATCGCCGAGCAGCAAGCCCAGTTCGTGCTGGTGGACACGAAGAACGCGATCGTGATCGGTCATCTTGGCGGCCAGGAGACCTTCCTTGCACTGCACGTGTACCACGAAGCCGGCATTCCCATCATCATTCCGACCGCGTCGCTCGGCGCGCTCACCCAACAAGGCTACAGTGATGTCTTCCGCGTCTGCGCTCCCGACACGATGGAGGGCGCGCTGGCCGCTCGGTATGCAGAGCGTAACCTTAAACCGGCGAAAGTCGGGGTCATCTGGGAACAAAACGACTACGGTAACGACACCGCCACCTCGTTTTCCAATTATGCGGCGAGCGGGAGCAATGGGTTCAAGACGACCGACTACACGATCGACGTCGATCTCAAAGACCTCAAGGCGATGGTCGCCAAAATCGCAGCCGACCAGCCGGACCTGCTCTACGTGACCGGTCGCGGCGATCTGATGGCACAAGTCATCGAAGCGGTGCGCAAGGCTGGCGTGACCGCCCAGGTCATAGGCACGAGCACGTTTTACAGCGATTCGTTGCTCACCGACAAAGCCTTCAAGACGGCGGCGGACGGCATGATCGTCGGCACGTGCGTGCCTCCCGTGCAGTTCATCCCGAGCGCGCAGCAATTCCAGACCCGGTTCCAGCAGAAGAATGGCCGGCTCTCGGCCTATGCGCTCTTCGGCTACGTGGCAGCGCAAATAGCGATCGATGCCGCGGTGCAAGGACGCAGCGCAGACAAGAACAGTCTGATCCGGCAACTTGACGCAGGCGTGTTCCCGACGGTCATCGGACAGATCTCCTTCCGCGCTAACGGGGACCCGTCCGAGCCAAACCTCTACTTCTATAAAGTAGAATCGGGAACGTTCAAATACATCGGCTCAGCGCTGCCGAATCCGGCGGTCTTACGCTGACGGTTTAACCCTTTTTGGCGACGACCTTACGGAGCCCAGGCGCGCTACCCGCGTGGAAGCCGACGGTTTGCATTGATGCAGCGGTGACCAAACCTTTGACGTCGTCTTCCTTATAGTATTGACGGCAGCGGGCGAATTGCTGCATCGCGCCCTGCGTCGGCACGACATACGAACGGATCACTTCGGATTTGGCGTCGCCGTCATACAGCCGCTCGTCGAGTTGCAAGTTGCCGCCATCCACGAAGAGCGAGGCATCGGCGGCGACAAAGCGCCAGGTGCGGACGTCGCTCGGCTTCACCGATGCTTCATCGAGGAATTCCGCAACCAGCATCGCACCGGGGACGAGCGCGCGGCCGATGCGTGTGAGCAGATCTTTCGCTGCGGTCGGGCTGAAATCCGAAAGCCCGGCGCAGGTGAGATACGCCGCATCGTACGCGTCCTCGAATGAGATGCTGAGCGCGTCGACCTGGCGATAATCCACAGCAAGACCCAAATTGCGCGACGTCTCGCGGGCAAGATTGACCGGGCCTGGGCCGATGTCTAAGCCGGTCATCTTGCAACCGCGCAAGGCGAGGGCGATCGCATGACGACCGTTGCCGGAACACACATCGAGCACGCGTGCTTTGGGCCGGATGTTCAGCAGGCCGATCAGCTCATCGACCTCTTCACCGGTCTCCTTCATGCCGTACAGTTCTTGATAGTTCGCACGACGGACAAAGCGCCCGGAAAACGCCTCATCGGCCCACGGGTAACTCGTGACGTCGACCCACGGTTTGGGCCGCTCTTTACGCCCGGTCGCCGCACGGATCAACTCTTCGAGCGCGCCGCCCGTGCTCGGAGGTGTTTGCGCGGGAGCAGCGACCTGCGCAGCGCCGTTGGGTGCTTGCGCGGTTGCGCCGTTCGCCGGCGGAGCTGCTGTTGCGCTTGGATTTGCTGTCTGCGGGCTGGGGGCGTTGCCCTCGGCGGCCATGTTCGTGCTTCCCTTCATTACAAGAGCGTGTGGCAGGGCCGCCGACGACTATCGCATCGGGTGCCCTTTACAGGTGTCATCGGTCTCGTGCTAAGCCATACTGAGGCACTTGCACGCATTCCAGCAAAGGCCGCTCGCCCCAGTACCGGATGGGTGTGACCCCGCTTACGTCATGTAGGGCCGCCACTTCACGTGGCGCCCTTTATCTGTCAGTGCATCGCCATCGCGCTAAGATACCCTAGACACGCGCCAGCGGCCGTCGCTGCGGCGTTGACGCCATCGTTGTCAAGCCACGCAACACCGCTCACGAGGGTGCCAGGCATTTCACAGCCGCGGTGACGGCGCGCATCTTGCACCCGGCCACACCCGGGGCAGCGCCATTGACCCTGCAGCGTCGCCCCGAGAACAGAATCGATGAGGCTGCCTGCCAATCCGGCTGCAGCGGTGACGCCAAGCCAAGCACCGATCGGCATGACCGCGCGCGCTGCCAAGCCCGCGATTCCGATAAGCATGCCGCCCACTGGTGCAGCGATCGTGCCCAGGAGCGTCACACCGCCGGACGTACCGGCTTCGACGCGTCGAAGGTCGGTGACACGTCGCGGTGCCGTTTGCGAAAATGCGCCGATCTCGGTGGACCATGTGTCACCTGACGCAGCGGCAACGGCACAGATGGCGGCGGCGATCAACGGTCCAGCGCTGCGTGCATCGGCAGACGCGATGCCGCCAGCGATCGCACACAGCGTTGCGATGCCACCGTTTG
>JAFANK010000029.1 GCA_019232725.1 Vulcanimicrobiota bacterium
ATATAGCAGGGGTACGGCTTTGCCACGGCGTGCAAGCGCACGCAGTTGTGGCGCGAGCTCACCGATGTCGGGTAACCGAGATGCCGGGCGTCTTCGCTCAACACGTTTCATGCCGTCGGCGACGCATATGCGTACGGCGCGCCTGCATACAACGATCTCGGCTTGATGCGCCGCACCGATTTGGCCATGCGCGATCCGGTCAGCTTGCCTCGTCTGCGAAGCTGAACTTATAGCCCAGACCGTGCACCGTATGCAGATACCGTGAGCCCTCCGCGGGATCGCGCAGCGCGCGGCGGATGCGGCGCACGTGCACGTCGACGGTGCGAGGATCGCCCTCGAAATCAAAACCCCACACTGCCTCGATGAGCTGGTCACGGGTGAAAACGCGTCCTTCGTTGCGAGCGAACAGCCACAGCAGGTCAAATTCGCGGGGCTTGAGGCGGACAAGCTTTCCGTTCACCGTCACCTCGCGGCGGTCGGCATCCACGCTCACATCGCCGATGGTCCGCCGCTTGGCAGGCTGGACAGGCGCTCCGCCGCTGCGCCGCAGCACCGCGCGTATCCGCGCAACGAGCTCGCGTGGTGAGAACGGCTTGCTCACATAGTCATCCGCACCCACCTCAAGTCCGACCACTCTATCGATCTCGCCACCACGCGCAGAGACGACAATGATGGGTGCTTGCGTTTCCTTACGCAGTGTCCGGCAGACCTCGAGCCCGTCGATGCCCGGCAGCCCGATATCGAGAACGATGACGTCCGGCGAATGTTCGCGTGCACGGCGTAGCGCTGCCAAACCGTCCCCAGCGATGACCGGCGTAAATCCCTCCGCGGCTAGCGTCTCGCGCAGCAGTTCCGCCACGTGCGGCTCGTCGTCGACGATCAGTGCCCAGCCGCGCGTGGCGACCGGTGTGCCGGCCGCCTTCACGCGCGGCGCGCGGCGATCGCCGCCATCAGCGGGCCGCCCGCACCGTTGCGACGGTACGAGTGGAAGTACTCTGGATGGCAACGCGTGCATGCAGTGGCCACGAACGTCTGCTCATCGCGAATGCCCGCCTCGTGCAGCCGCGCCGCGATGGCTGCAGACAGATTGAGCGCCACACTGTCATCTCGTGCGCGCTCAATGGTCAAGACATCGGGGGCGACCACAGCGCCGGGGACGCCGGCGAACCGCTCGGCGACTTCGGGCCCTACTTCGAAGCAACAACGTTGAAGGTGCGGACCGACGGCGACCGCGAGCTCTGCGGTTGACGAGCCGCTTGCGGTGAGCGCCGTAACGGCAGCGCCCACGATGCCGTCTGCGACGCCGCGCCAGCCCGCGTGCACGAGCGCGAAACGGTTTGCCGACATGTCGGCAAACCACAGCGGTGCGCAGTCGGCCGCTTTGACGCTCAAGATCACGTCGTCGCCATCTGCGAACAGGCCATCGGCTTGGCGCGTGCTTGCGCTTGGGGGGACGACATCCGTGCCGTGCACCTGGTCCACCTGCGCCAAGGCGCGCGACGGTGCAAACCCCCAGGCGGCCAACCACGCGCGCACTTCGTCAGCATTTCTGGCATTCACCGTTCGCGGGCTCATCATGCCGGCAACACCTGCGCTCTGGAGATGCGGCACGAAGACCGCTGCCTGTCCATCCGGGCGGCGTACATGGATGAATCCGCCGCCGAGCTCGACCGTCGCGGCGCCGGACGGCGCCCGGGTCACCTCAGCTCCTCAAACTCTTCAAGCACGGGACCGCGGGCGGCTCGTTCTCGCAGCGCCCGCGCTATCGCACCCGCGGTAAAACCCTGCGTGACCAGGCGGCGGGCCAAGCGGTCAGCGCGCTCGCCTGGCCGAGTCGCTTCCAGTTTCGCGATCGCCCGCTGCAACCGTTCGTCATGGCCTTCTTCCGTCTGCGCGACGATCTCACGGGCCAGGTCGGGATCGATGCCCTGTTTGATCAGATCGCGCATGAGCCGCAAGGGGCCGATCGCCTTCTTCTCGAGCGCGCTCGCGACGAACAATTGCGCGAAGGTCCGATCATCGAGATACTTCCGTCGCTCACACTCCGCCACGGCCTCGCGAATGACGTCCGGTGCAAATCCGCGATCGCGTAGCTTCTTATGGAGCTGCGCCCTGGTCATCCGCTTCCCCGCGAGCATACGCAGCGCGGTGATGTAGACGGGTTTGCCCGACCCTACTGCGCGGGCCTCAGCGGCATCCACGGGCAGAAGCTACTCCGAAACGACGGCGTAGCGGGCGGATCCATTTTCGACGGGCGCTCCGCCCTGGCGCACGAGCAACGCACGTATCTTCTCTTCGAGCTCGTCGCCGATCTCCGGATGCTCTTCAAGATATGCTTTGGCATTTTCACGGCCTTGGCCGATCCGCGTGTCGCCATAGGTGTACCAGGAGCCGCTCTTGCCGACGATCTCGTGTTTGAGGCCAAGGTCGATGAGATCGCCAGTCCGGCTGATGCCCTTCCCGTACATGATGTCGAACTCGGCCACCTGGAACGGTGGTGCGACCTTGTTCTTGACGACCTTGACGCGCGTGCGCGAGCCGATCGGCTCCGTGCCGGTCTTGATCTGTTCGAGCTTACGGATGTCCATGCGCACGGACGCGTAGAACTTGAGGGCCCGCCCGCCGCTGGTCGTCTCGGGATTGCCGAACATGACGCCGATCTTCTCGCGGATCTGGTTGATGAAGATCATGGTCGTCCGAGATTTGCTGATGGCGGAGGTGAGCTTGCGCAGGGCCTGCGACATGAGTCTGGCTTGCAAGCCCACGTGCGAGTCGCCCATGTCCCCCTCGATCTCCGCTTTTGGAACAAGCGCGGCGACGGAATCGACCACCACCACGTCGACCGCGTTGGAGCGGACCAGCATCTCGGCGATGTCGAGCGCCTGCTCGCCTGTGTCCGGCTGCGAGATGAGCAGGTTGTCGAGGTCGACGCCAAGACTGCGCGCGTAGGCCGGATCGAGCGCATGCTCGACGTCGATGAAGGCCGCCACACCGCCACTTTTTTGTGCCTCGGCGATGACGTGCAGCGTTAGCGTCGTCTTGCCTGATGATTCGGGGCCGTAGATCTCGACCACCCGTCCGCGGGGTATGCCGCCCACACCGAGCGCGACATCCAGCGAGATCGAGCCAGTCGGAATGACTTCGATCTGCATGTTGGCCGCCGCCTCGCCCAGTTTCATGATGGAGCCTTTGCCGAATTGGCGCTCGATCTGCGCGAGAGCGTTTTCTAAGGCTTTATCCTTCTCTTTATCCGACAAGGCGATCTCCTTATGCGTGCGGCGATTATCAGCGAGCTAATTAAAACAGCGCCTCGACATACCCTCGCGGGTCGAACGGGCGCAGCTGATCGACCTTCTCGCCGAAGCCGATGTACTTCACCGGAAGGTCGACCTGGTCCATGATGGCGATGATTATCCCGCCCTTGGCAGTGCCGTCAAGCTTGGTGAGCACGATGCCTGTGAGATTCGTGGCGTCGTGGAAGAGCTTCGCTTGCGACAACGCGTTCTGGCCGGTCGTGGCGTCGAGCACGAGCAACGTCTCGTGCGGCGCGCCCTCCACGGCGCGCTCAATGACGCGCCTGATCTTCTTCAGCTCCTCCATGAGATTATGCTTGGTCTGCAGACGTCCGGCCGTGTCCACATACACGACATCGATTCCGCGCGCTTTGGCCGCGGCAAGGCCGTCGAACACGACCGCCGCCGGGTCGCCGCCTTCCGTGTGCCGGACGAGCTCGGCGCCGCTGCGCTGCGCCCAGACCGCCAGCTGGTCGGCAGCCGCAGCGCGAAAGGTGTCCGCTGCCACAAGCATCACGGAACGGCCTTGTTTGCGGTCTTGGGCGGCCAGTTTGCCGATGGTCGTCGTCTTGCCAGAGCCGTTCACTCCGACGACCAGCACGACGTGGGGCTTGGTCGAGGCCGCAACCGGCGCCATCGCGGGATGCTTGATGTAGTCCGCGACGTCCGTCTTGAACACACGGATGACATCGTCGGCAAGGGTCAGGTTTTGCTGCTGGGCGGCGATTTTGAGATCCCCGACGATCTTCTCCGTCGTCGGCAGGCCGAAGTCGGCAGCGATCAGCGTCTCTTCGAGCTCTTCCCAGAACTGGTCATCGAGCAGCTTGCGCCCGAGCAGGGCGTTGAAGTGGCCCGCCAGGTTGTTGCGCGTCTTGGCAAGACCGTCGCGCAGCGATGAGAGCCATTGCATGGTCGGCGGGCTTCACCGCGCCGGCGCCAATCCACTCGTCTAGCGCTCGGATGGCACCATGAGGCGCTGCTTGCCGTCGGGCCCCTCGATCTGTTCCGGTCGTTGGGTGATGCCGTCTTTGCACACAACGTCACGCGTGAAATAGTCATCGACGTGATCGGGGCCGTTGATCTCGCGGATGCCGCCGTGTTGCGAACAGACCGGCACAAAGGTCGTGTGACTGCAGCCAGCCGCCAACAGCGCTGCCACGAGCACAAGCGCTGGGGCCACGCTTTGCATGCGGGTCAGCCGGAGGCGGCGCGCGGTGTCCGTGAGTGCGAGTGCGGCGGATGGGCCGCGTGTGCGCCGGGGGGCGTCTGCGGCTTCTTGCGGACGTATTTCTGCTTGATCGTCGGGTCGCCCTCACGAATGCCCATGTCGGACTGCAAGGTCCGCAGCTTGGACCGCAAACGGATAACGGCTTGGGCATGGATCTGGGAGACGCGCGACTCGGAGACTTCAAGCACGTTCTTGATCTCTTTGAGCGTCAGCCCTTCGAAATAATAGAGCGAGATCACGGTGCGTTCTTGGGGCGGCAGGCTTTCCACCGCGGCCGCCAGCGTGCTCTTGACTTCGCTGGACTCGATGACGTGCGTCGCATCCGGACCGCCGTCTTTGAGCGTGTCTAGCAGCGCGATGTCGTGCCCCTTCTCATTGGGGAGGAACTCCTCGAGCGAGAGGATCGACGTGCCGCGGATCTTGAGCAAGAGCGTGTGGTACTCTTTGATCGTGATGCCGAGGGCTTTTGACACCTCGTCGTCTTCGGGCACCCGCGCCAGGCGGTTCTCGAGCTCCACGAAGACCCGCTCGAGCTCGCGCGCTTTCTGGCGCACGGCTCGCGGCACCCAATCAAGCGCGCGCAACGCGTCGAGAATCGCACCGTTGATGCGTGTGATGGCGTAGGTCTCGAATTTGACGCCGCGAGAGTCATCGTATTTGCCGATGGCGTCGATCAGACCGAGGATGCCCTCATTGATGAGGTCATCGATCTCGACGTGCGGCGGAAGGTTGATCGAGATACGCCCGGCGACATACTTGACGAGGTGCAGATATTTGTGGATGACCTCTTCGCGGCTGAGCGGAACGCCGCCGATGACGCAGAGGTCGTGCGGCTTCATGCGCGTGGTCATCGCGTGCCTGCCCGCGACGTCTTGGGCCGCGCTTTGGGCGCTTGACGCGCCTTGGTCAGATCAGAAAGCGCCTCGCGGCGGAAGCGATACTGGCCACCCGGCGTTTTGATCGCCTCGAGCAGTCCTTCACGCGCCCAACGGCGGATGGCAGCGTCGGTCATATTCAACGCGCGGGCGACCTCACCGGAGGTGACCCACAGCTTCTCTGGTCTTCCGTCGGTTTGGGCCCGCTTTCGGCCGGCCATGGCGAGCGCTCCCATCTCAAGACAACAAGGGCCGCCAGCTGTATCTCATACGACAAAGCAGCGACCTCGACGCTTCCCGCGTCCGGCGCCGCCTTTATCCATAATTACGGTTTTACCCTTTTTTCGTAGCTACCCGGTATTAGGGCTTTTAACGGTCTTAATGTCCAACCTTAAGCCCGGGGGTCTGTGCTGTCACGCCAGTCGCGGCTTCCGTCCAGAAGATTGCCCGCGTCTCGCCAAAACTGATCTGGTCGCCGTCGCGCAGCAAGGTCTGCGCGTGGGGTTGCAGACGCTGGATACCGTTCAGGTACGTCCCGTTGACGCTCTCGAGATCCTCGATCGCAAAACCGCCCCGGCGCCGTAAGATGAACGCGTGACGGCGGGAGACGAGCCGGTTGGGGTCTACGTCGCCAAGGTCGACATCCGGGTCGACCCCATCGGCAGGCGACGACCGCCCGACGAGCGCCACATCCTTCTCGATCCAAAATTCTGCCGTGCCGCCACCATTGCCGAGCTCCACGATCAGCTGCGCGCGTGCAGCTGCGGGAACAAGCCGCCGCGTGGCGTCGGAGTCGACGTCCGCGAGACTCTCCGGCAGCTGGTCTCCGCAGACCTTACAGTATGTGTCGCCCGCTTCATTGCGCGCAAAACACCGCTCGCAGACGCGCGCGGCACGGCTCTTGGATGCAGCGGCTCGGCGCTGGACCGTTAGTTGTTCCTGGCTTTGGCTCTGCAATGTCTTGCTCACGGGTATCCCGCCCCCAGGCTTATGGGAGAATGGTCATATAGTAGCATCTGGCGATAGCGCGGGCGGTGATGGCTGGCACAAGAAAGGGTCGCACTCGAAAGTGCCACCCTTATTCGTGGGTGTCACGTAAAGTGCCACCCCTACAACCTTAGTGGTAGAAAAAGCCTCCGCGCGAAGGCGCGCAGCTGTCGTGACCGCCACCACCACCGCCACCCTCGAGGATGATGCCGCCTCCACTTGACCCGGAGCCCGCCGGTCCTTGCTCCGACCAGACGGCGCCCGTCGGCATGTCTTTGCCCGGATCACCCGGATCTTCTGCTGCGCCGGTGCCTGGCGCACCGTTGCCGGTGCCGACGTTGGGCTGGACCTGCTGCGGATTGAAACCGTTCGGCGACACAGTTTCAATGAAGGAACGTGCAGAACTGTTGGACGTTCGCGCGCTCGTCGGACGCGATGCCTTCAGGCGAGGCGTGGTGATGGAAGCGATTTGTGTCTTCTCAAATGTCGGCCGCAGCTGCTGGTGCACGACCTCTTTGGGAACAGGCTGCTGCACATCGCGCTGGGCAACGCGTTGATGCTCCGTGGTCACGCGCTCGAACGTTGCCCGCTCTTCGGGTGTGAGACGCGTGATCGTCAAAATGCTAATGGCCGAAGCGACCTCGGGCGGCGGCGCGTGGCCTGGGAACAGTAAAGCGATGATCGAGCCGATCGTGAAGTGCATGACGGCTGAGATCATACAAAAGCCTAGGAAGGCCGCGAGCGCCAAGCGCTTCAGTCGTGCGCGCCGGTTCAGGCGTATCGCATCCTTGCCGAGCATTTGTGGCACTCCTAGCGACACCGAGAGAACGCCCCGAATTTGGCTTCAAGGCTTCCCAGCCGGTCTATTTCTTCCCTGCCCGTCCACCCCCGGGTGGCTCGGGCCAGCCGAACCCTCACGTCCAGGTTCCCTCTCTCTTAAGTATATCGTATCCGCGGGTTAAAAAGTGCATACAAGATGTCAACGATGAAATTCACCAGCACGAAGGTGGCTGAAAAAAGCAGCACGCAGCCGATGATGAGCGGATAGTCGCGGTTGCTGATCGCCTCGAAGGCAAGACGCCCAACACCCGGCCACGCGAAGATGCTCTCGGTGAGCACGGCACCGCCTAAGAGGAAACCGGTCTGCAGCCCTATGACGGTGATGATCGGGATGAGCGCATTGCGCAACCCGTGTTTGATGACGATACTCGTGGCGCCAAGGCCCTTGGCGCGAGCAGTGCGGATGTAGTCCGTCTGCAGCACTTCCAGCATCTCGGCGCGCGTCATCTTGGCGACGATCGCCATCGGAATCGTGCCGAGCGTGATCGCGGGCAGCACGAGGTGCCAGAGCGCGTCACCCAGCGCTCCCATGTTCCCCGCGAAGAGCGCATCGAGGATGACGAAATGCGTGTGCGCGGGGACGGAATATTTAATCGAGAGCCGGCCGGCAAGCGGGAAGAGGTTCAGGCCGACTTTGCTCGGCTCATACGCCAAGAGCCACAACAGCATCCAGCCTAACCAAAAGACGGGGACCGAGACGCCGAGCAGCGCCACGATGCTCGTCAACGTGTCGACCGGGCGGCGATGGCGGATCGCGGCGAGGATGCCGATCGGCACGCCGACGAGCACCGCGACGACCATCGCTGCGATGCCGAGCTCGACGGTCGCGGGGAAGTAGGTGCCCAGTTTTTGCGCGACCGGCAAGTCGTCAGTGAGCGAACGCCCGAGATCGCCGCGAAGCATCTGCCCGAGGTACGCGGCGTATTGCACGTACCAGGGTTGGTCCAGTTTGAGATCGTGCGTCAACTTCACGACGTCGGCATGCGTTGCATGTTCGCCGAGCAATATCTCGACTGGATTGCCGGGAATGAGATGGAGGAACAGAAACGTCACCGCGGTGATGGTGAGCAGCACTGCGATGAAGCGGAGGAACCGCTGCGCTAGAAAACTCGCCACGGATTGTCGACTTTAGTCACGTTTTGCGTTCGACCCTCCGCCCGCTCGGCTCCGCATGCATGCAATGGCGCAGGAGACGCGCGCACCGGACCTCAAACATCGCCGTAGTCCTCGTGATGGCTCCCGGCGCGTGCGCTTTGCACAGGCCTTTTAGGGAGCGCTTGCGTGCACCGCTTCTTTCGGGAGACGACGAGCTTCGATGCCAACTTCGAATGACAGCCTCATCACGTACGCCATCGGCTTCGCGCTGCTCAGCGGCGTCGTTGCAATCGTGTATGGCCTGTATCTCATCTTTTGGATTCTGCGACAGCCTGCCGGCAACGATCGCATGCGCGAGATCGCCGCGGCGATCCAAGAGGGCGCCATGGCATATCTCCGCCGTCAGTACACCACGATTGCGCTGGTCGCGGTCGTGCTCATCGTCGTCATCGGCTTTTTGATCTCATGGCAAGCGGCCATCGGTTTCGCGATCGGCGCGATCTTGTCGGGCGCGACTGGCTTCATCGGCATGTCCATCTCCGTGCGCGCCAATGTGCGCACCGCTGAGGCGGCGCGTAAGGGCTTGGGGCCGGCGTTCTCCGTCGCATTCCGGGGCGGCTCGATCACCGGATTGCTCGTCGTCGGCCTTGGGCTGATCGCGGTGGCCGGCTACTTCGCGATCATGCATGCGCTGTATCCGGACGATCTGCAGACCGCGCTCTCGGCGATGGTCGGCCTTGGGTTCGGCTGCTCGTTGATCTCGGTGTTCGCGCGACTGGGCGGCGGTATCTACACCAAAGGCGCAGACGTCGGCGCCGATCTCGTCGGCAAAGTCGAAGCGGGCATTCCCGAGGACGATCCTCGCAATCCGGCGGTGATCGCCGACAACGTCGGGGACAATGTCGGCGACTGCGCCGGTATGGCGGCGGACCTCTTCGAGACCTACTGTGTCACGACGATCGCCGCAATGCTGCTCGGCGCGCTGGTGTTTCGCAACTCGTCGCAGTTCGCGTTGCTCGCAGCGGTCTTTCCGCTCGTCCTGGGCGGCATTTCGATCATCACCTCGATCGTCGGCACGCTTTTCGTCCGGGTCCGGGCTGGCTCGCGTATCATGGCTGCCATGTACGCGGGGCTGACGGTCGCCGCCATCCTGTCGGCCATCGCATTATGGTTCATAACCCCGACCTACATGAGCGGCGCCGAGGGTGCGGCCGGCAACCTGGGCCTCTACGAACCGTGGAAGCTATGGCTGTGCGCGCTGGTCGGCCTGGTCGTGACCGCGCTCATCGTCGTCATCACCGAATACTTCACCGGCACGCAGTTCAAGCCGGTGCAGTCGATCGCCAAAGCATCGACCACGGGCCATGCCACGAACATCATCGCCGGGCTTGCGGTCTCGATGCGCTCGACGACGCTACCGGTGCTCGTGATCGTCGCCGGCATTTTGAGTTCGTATTCGCTCAGCGGACTGTACGGCGTCGCCATCGCCGTCGTGGCCATGCTCTCGATGGCGGGCCTGATCGTGGCGCTTGACTCCTACGGTCCGATCACGGACAACGCTGGTGGCATTGCGGAGATGGCCAAGCTTGGCCCAGAAGTACGCGCGATCACCGATCCTTTAGATGCGGTGGGCAATACGACCAAGGCGGTGACCAAAGGATACGCTATCGGGTCGGCTGCATTGGCTGCCATCGTTCTTTTCTCTTCATTTCAACAGGAGTTGACCGAGAAGGCGGGCCAGCTCGCATCCGCGCTCGTCTTTGCGCTCGACAATCCCTACGTGCTCTCCGGTCTGCTCATCGGGGGCGCCCTGCCCTATCTCTTCAGCGCACTATCAATGGAAGCAGTGGGCGTCGCCGGCGGGGCGGTCGTCGAAGAAGTCCGGCGTCAGTTTCGAGAGATCAAAGGCATCATGGAAGGTACGGCTAAGCCCGAATATGGCCGCTGCGTCGACATCGTGACCGCTGCCGCGCTGCGCCAGATGATCTTGCCTGCGTTGATCCCCGTGTTGACGCCGATCATCATCGTGGCGCTCGGGAAGCTGCGCATCATCGACCCCGACAATGCAGCCCTTATGCTTGGCGGCGTTTTGGTCGGTTCGATCGTCACCGGCATTTTCGTCGCCATCTCCATGACCTCAGGTGGTGGCGCGTGGGATAATGCCAAGAAATACATCGAAGACGGAAACTACGGTGGCAAGGGCAGCCTTGCACATCAGGCTGCGGTCACCGGTGACACGGTTGGCGACCCCTATAAGGACACTGCTGGCCCTGCGATCAACCCGATGATCAAGGTTCTCAATATCGTATCGCTCTTGCTCGTGCCGTTCTTGCGCTAAGCACCTGGAGCGCTGCAAGCCGCTATTCTTTGCGCCAGTTCCAGGATGCAGCCCAGTTCTCACCGGGGTGGAAATCTTTGACCGTATCGCGCGTCGCGTAGATGATGTTCACCCAGGAGACAAACACGGCTGGGACGTCGCGCGCGAGCAGCTCTTGGATCTGCCAGTACGCCCGCCGGCGCACCTCGCGATCGTACGAGGAGAGCGCGGTCCCCTCCAGTGCGTCAAGTCGCGGGTCGCAATAAAATGACCAGTTGTATCCAAGCGGAGGATACTGATCGCACATCCATAGCGTCGCCTCGTCTGGATCGCTGCCCAAAACCCAGCCGCTCATCGCCACGTCGTACTTGCCGCCGTTGAGCACGCCGCCTTCGCTGGCCGGCGCATAGAAGACATTATATGGATAGTTCCGCAAATCGACCGCGATGCCGATCTGCTTCATCGTGTTCTGGAAAACGGGCGCGTAGCGCGTATCCGGGTCGCGATTGGTGATGTACGCGAAGATGAGATGCAGCGGCTTGCCGGCTTTAGAGCGATAGCCGGTCATCGGATCGCGTTGCCAGCCAGCAGCATCTAAGAGCTGTGCTGCGGCGCGCGGATCATACGGCGGCATGCGGACCTGCGGATCGTAGGCCCAATAAAATGGCGGCTCATCACCATTGTCGACGCCGCCAACGCCGAACTGGAAGGCGCGCACGAAGAAGGACCGGTCGACCGCCATCGCGATCGCCCGGCGGACGCGTACGTCATCGAGCGGAGGCCGTCGCACGTTGAGGCTGAGGAAGGTGTTCTGCGGGGCAGGCTCGCTCACGATGACGATGCCCGGGGCTCCTTTGAGCTCCTGCGCATGCGCATCGGAAACAGACGCGACATCTATCTCGTTCGCGCGCAACATCACCATCTCCGTATTGGCGTCCGGCACGATCCG
>JAFANK010000101.1 GCA_019232725.1 Vulcanimicrobiota bacterium
TCTGTACCGGATGTGGCTCGACTGGTACGACCACTACCTCAAGTAAGTTTGTAGGGTAATAATGTAGGGTCGGCACTTTCAGTGCCGACTATAAGTGTGGGGTCGGCACTTTCAGTGCCGACCACCTCAGAATGCGTAACGCGCGACTTTGTTCGTTCCTGACTCGACGATCCACAGCCGCTTGTCGGGGCCGAGGACCATGCCGACAGGCTGGCTGTCGGGCGATGGCAGCGCAAATTCTTTGATGCGAGCAGTCGTCGTGTTAATACTGCCGATTTGCCCGGCGTTGCTCTCGCTGAACCAGATCTGACCGTTCTCACCGACCGCGATGCCGCTCGCCGCGCTGTGACGCGTCGGGATCTCGTAGCTCGTCACGATGCCGGCTGGGGTGACGCGCCCGATGCGTCCGGTGCCGACTTCCGTGAACCACAAGTTCCCGTCGGGGCCTGCCACGATGCTGTTCGGATAGTTGTTGTCGCCGATGAGCGGAAATTCGGTGATCGTGCCATCGGGTGTGATGCGGCCGATCGCATTGCCCGTTTGCTCGGTGAACCACAAATTTTTATCGGGGCCAACCGTGATTTCGAAGACGCCGCGCGGCGCAGGTGTTGCGCTCGAAGCGGGCGCGCCGTGACTCTTCGGTTGCGCGACCACCGGATATTCGGTGAACTTGCCATCGGTCGTGACGCGGCCGATCCGATCGGTCACAAACTCGGTGAACCAGAGCGCGTTATCAGGGCCGACGACGATGCCATACGGTCCGCTGTACGCGGTCGGTGGTTTGAGCTCTTTGAGCTTGCCGTCCGGTGTCATCACGCCGATGAGTCCGGCAGAGGTCTCTGCGAACCAAAGGTTGCCGTCGGGACCGGTCACGATGCCGTTGGGATGCACGTCGCCGCGAATCGGAAACTCGGTCATCACGCCATCGGTCGTGATGCGACCGATCTGGCTTGCCCCGAGCTGTGTGAACCACAGTGCGCCGTCCGGGCCCTGCGTGATGTAGCGGGCGCCGCTTTGCTGCGTCTTGATCGGATATTCTGTCAGCGCTGACGACGGTATCGGTGTGACCGCTGGATCAGCGAACAGCGCCATCGCGCCGGCAAGCACGAACGCACACAGTGCTAATGCAAACGCACGACCTTGCATAACAAGCCTCCCGCGCCCAAACTTACGCGGTCTTGGCCTCGGACGCCTTTGTGGCCGGGGCTAGAGAAGCCCGTTGTGCGGGCGAACCGGGCTCACATGTCGACGAGCGTGTCTTGATGTTCGGGCAAGCAGAGGACTACGAGCGCTTCATGGGCCGCTGGAGCCGCAGGCTGGCGCGGCAGTTCGTCGACTTCGCGCAGCTCGGGTCTGTCCGGCGCGTGATCGACGTCGGTTGCGGCACGGGAGCACTCGCCGCCGCCATTGCTGAGATTGCGCCGGCCGCGGAGATTGTTGGTATCGACCCGTCAGCGCCTTACGTCGAACGCGCCCGCTCCCAAGTTCGCGGACAGTTCACGGTCGGCAACGCGCAGGAGCTCGCATTCGAGGACGCGAGCTTCGACGCCGCATGTGCATGCCTTGTGTTGAATTTCATTCCGAACCAAAAGGCAGCACTTGCGGAGATGCGACGCGTGGTGCGACCGGGTGGGACGCTGGCGGCGGTGGTTTGGGATCACGCTGAGGGCATGACGATGCTCAAGACGTTTTGGGATGTGGTCGACGAGCTCGACCGCGATCCTAAACCCGTTGAGGAGCCCAATCCGTTGCTCGGCCCACGAGACCTGCAACGGCTTTGGCACGATATGGGGCTTGTCGATATCCGTTTCGAGCCACTGGTCATCGACATGCCCTTTGCATCCTTCGACGATTACTGGCAACCGTTCAGCCACGGGCAAGGTCCCGCCGGCATGTACGTCGCACAAGCATCGCCCGCGATGCGTGTCGACATAGCGCGGGAGTTGCGTAGGCGATTCTCAATCTCGAATCCGCTCGCACCGTTCACATTGACCGCTCGCGCGTGGGCCATTCGCGGCACAAAAAAAGCGGCCGGCGAATCGCAGACCCCGACGCGGACCTGACTAGCGCAAGATGTTGATGGATCGGGCGGCCACGAGCACGATGATAGTGAGCGAGATGGTGGCTTGCGCCATCATGACCAGTTTGGCTCGAGGCGTCATGGGCAGTGTGTCTGTTGGGCTGAACGCTGTCGCTGATGTGAACGACAAAAACAAATAGTCCGTGAAGGTCAGGCCTCGCTCGGGCTCCCCCTCCTGCGTTTCCGTGCTCGCAAAACTGAATTCGATTGGCCGAGGCCTGCCCGCGTCACGAGCGTCAGGACCGCCGCGATCGAGTTGATAGTAGAAGAGAGCAAAAAGCAGCACGTTTGTGACCCATAAGGCGACCGATGTCGCGAGCAAGGTAGTCGGCTCCAGCGATCGGTCGTGCACGAGGATGTCTTGGATAAGCTCTTTGAGGACATAAAGCTGGATGACGACCGTGACCACCACGAGCAGCATGACCAGCCAGTGTTCGGTTCTCGCCCAGCGCGAACCAACCGGTGACAGTGTCGCAGCGATCATGGGCATGATGAGCGCCACGCCCACGACATACGGCATCCAAGGCCCGATCAGCATGAAGCGGGCCGGCATGCTCGCAACCAGCGCGACGAGCAGCACAACCGCGATGATCGCCGGCAACCGCGATTCAGGCCGGAGCTTAATCGCCATAGATCTCACGCATACGCGCTTCCAGCGCTGTTACGTCGCCGGCAACGCTGTGGTTGTCCGTGGTGAGATCCGCCCGCCGAACCGCATACGGCAAGAAATTGAATTCGGGCGCCTGCACGAAGTATGCCGTGGGCGACACCCCGATGAGCGGGTAATCCCCGCTCAGCATCGGTTCCCCGGCGCTGGAGCCGATGATCCAAAAGTTGGACGCTCCGCCTGCGACGCAGCGGGCGCGAACACCACGCAATTGTAAGATCGGCGAGTCTGCCGGTGGTTGCGGTTGCGCCGTCGTCAGCAGACGCTCTGCCGTCTCGACCGACGTGCGCCCCATGTGCCGGTTCACCCAGTCTTCTCGCTGGGCGTTCGTGCGTTGCTTTTCATCCTCGCTCATAGCTGCTCGTTCTCCGCCATCCCATGCGCGTCCGTCATCGCTGCGGTCGGAATAAAGTCCAAGGCCACATCCGCGGATGGTGCACTGTGGGTCAGTGCGCCGACGGAGATGACATCGACGCCGGTCTCGGCGATCGCACGCACGGTGTGCAGCGTGACACCGCCCGACGCTTCAATGTCAGCACGACCGCGTGCCACCTTCACTGATGCCCGCATGCGGTCGAGCGGCATGTTATCGAGTAACACCGCATCGGCGCCGGCGTCGACCGCTGCACGCACGTCATCCGTCGACTCGCATTCCACTTCGA
>JAFANK010000121.1 GCA_019232725.1 Vulcanimicrobiota bacterium
CAGCAGTACTCGCTCTTCAAGTACGACATCGGTGTGACGTACGGTAAGAGGATCTACGTGCTAGTCGGGTACGACGGCGATCGCTTCCTCGTGAAGCAAAATGCGCCGGTGTCGCAGACGCACTCCGGTCCGTATGCGGGTCTAGGCTTCAGCTTCTAGGCTCCATCCGACGACGAATGACGCCCGATGCAACAATCGGGCGTCATTTTTTATGTGTCCCCCATTGCGGTCTGAGTTTTGCAAGTGATGAGTGGGAAAACCGCGCACGTTCGCAAACGGTGTGCGAGGGATTGCCGTACCAAGGATTGGCGCTCGAGTAGGAGGAGACGACCTTGAGGTATTTCTTTGCCGCGGTTGTAGTCGCATTGGTCTGGGTAATGAGCGGCGCTACACCGAGTCTCGCGCAGCCGACAGCAGTACCAAGCGCGACGCCGGCCATGCAAGCCTCGCCAGAGATGACACCGCAACCGGCACCGTCACCCCCGGCCGCGCCGACGATGCCGCCGATGGATTTCGGCAACCCGCCATCCGGCGAGATACCTATCCTCTTCAACGATCACCATGTATACGCCAACCCCGATACGTTGCGGCAGGGACGCGTGCTCGCCGCGCTCGTCAAGAAGGGGACCATCATGGTGCCACTGCGCAGCATGTTCGAGCAGATGGGCGCCACCGTCAGCTACGACGCTGCCAGCAAATCCGTCAAAGCGAGCAAGCCAGGCTCCGAAGTCCAAGTGACCCTTGGCAAGAACCAAGTCGTCATCAACGGCGAGGCACGTCCTCTCGACGTGCCACCCATGATGTACAAGGGTGTGTTGCTCGTTCCCGTGCGCGTGATCTCAGAAGCGCTCGGCGCATACGTCCAATGGGTGCCCGAGCAGCGCGTTTGCGTCGTGCGGTTCATCCCGCCGACACCCGTGCCAACACCGCCGCCGCCAGTCGCGACACCCGCGCCGTCACCAACGCCGACGCCGACACCCGCGCCGATCGGTTTCATTCAAGGCGGCATCGCCAGCACGCTGACGAGCAATCAATATGCTCCCGGCATGCACTCGACAGGATCGTGGAACGGTGAAGCGGGTCTCTTCTTAGGCCCCGTTTCGCTTGTGGGCACCTATCGCACGGATCAATATCGCACGACCCACAACGCACAGGATCCATCAGGCAACGCGCTCACCCAGTTCAACACGATCGATACGGGAACGGCGTTCGCCCCGGTGTTCACTGGGCGTCAATGGGATATCGAAGGACGCGCTGAGTACGAGATCCTCAAGCCGCGCATCAACATCGGCGGGAGCTTCTTGACGACGTACACCAACTACGGCGATCCGCGTCTGACGGGCGGCGGCTTTGGTATCGAGAAGCTGCCCTATGGCAAGACGACCTTCGACTGGTACGGATCCTTCTTCTATTACCCGTGGATGCAAGGGACGTACATGGAGACCGCCGGCCCGAACAACGGCACGTCCTACAAGCAGCAAGCCCAGATCTTGAAGTACGATGTCGGCGTCAACTATGGGTTTGGTTGGATCTACGTGCTGGCCGGATACTCCGGCGATCGCTACACAGCCAAGCAGAACATGCCGATCTCGCAGACACACTCCGGGCCGTACGCGGGCTTGGGCTTCCGCTTCTAGCAGCGAGCAATCTCTGTAGGGGCGGCACTTTAGTGCCGCCCAAGCTTGCGACTCCTGTCCCTTCACACGGCCTATTTCGTGTGGCTTTTTGGTGGGAAAAGAAATTTCAGAGCGCAAACGCTTGTGACCAGTTGACATTACCGGCAACATCTTCGCAGGAGGAAACACGCGTGAAGCAACTTTGTCTCGCGGCTGCGCTTGCGATAGCGTTTGTCGCCACGGGCATTGCGCCGAGTTTCGCCGACACCCCGACGCCGGCGCCCGCGATGAGTTCCACACCAGGTGCGCCCAGCGCGGCACCAGTCATGACGCCGGAGGCGACCATGGCGCCCACAGCGCCCGCGCTGCCCCCGATGGATTTTGGCAGTCCGCCGTCCGGCGAAATCCCCATCCTGTTCAACGACCACCATGTGTACGCCAACCCTGACACGCTGCGCCAAGGACGCGTCCTGGCTGCGCTCGTCAAAAATGGCACGCTCATGGTGCCGCTGCG
>JAFANK010000150.1 GCA_019232725.1 Vulcanimicrobiota bacterium
CGTAGTCCTCGCCGTCGAGCTCGAGCACCATTAGCCGGCGCATCTCCGCGGCCTTAGGAAGCTCATCCGGCGTCAGCTCCCGGATGGGCGCCATACGCTTGTCTATGGTGGGCATGAGGAAATGGTTGCGGAAAGCGTCGCGCTGAATCCTAGCAGATATCTGATTCTGCAAAGCCGCAAAAGGGCGGAACCGCGCCGCGAAGTGGCGTACTGCGCCATCTTATGACACGGCAGATCGTGGCGCTGGGCGGTGGAGGTTTCTCGCGCCTGTACCCGGATCCCAAATTGTGCAAATACATCTTGTCGCTCACCGGCAAGCGCCGGCCAGCGATCTGTTTCATTCCGACCGCGAGCGGCGACGATCAGGGCGCGGTGGCGAATTTTTACCGGTCGGCTCGGCGCCTCGGCGCACGGCCGTCGCACCTGTCGCTCTTCCAGCAACCGTTAGAACCGCTGCTGCCTTTTGTGCTGCGGCATGATGCGATTTGGGTCGGCGGGGGCAACACGCGTAATCTTTTGCTCTTATGGCGCGCGTGGGGGTTGGATAAAGTTTTGCGCAAAGCATACGAGCGAGGCGTCGTGCTCTCGGGCAGCAGCGCCGGCGGGTTATGCTGGTTTCGCAGCGGCGTCACTGACTCGTATCCAGGACGGTATCAAGAGCTGTCGTGCCTCGGATGGTTACGGGGCAGTTTTTGTCCGCATTACAATAGCGAACCAAAACGCAAACCGGTGTACCGGCGCCTCGTCAGCACGGGCACGCTGCCCGGCGGCTATGCCGCGGATGATAACGTTGGTTTGCACTTCGTCGGCGAGCGGCTTGCCCACATCGTCACGTCGAAGAAGGCGCGATACGCATACCGCCTCACGCATGATGCAAGATCAGCGCGCGAGACGAGAATCGTTCCTGATACTATCCTTTAGGAGGCCGTCTTACGCCCGGGCAGGCAGGCCCATCGAATGAGCGATAGCGGAGGCGGCAGTCTCGCCGGTTTCGACTGCGCCGTTCATGAAGCCGGCGAAGTCGATTGAGACGTGCTCGCCCGCAAAACGCACGTTGCCTTCGGGCACGCCTTCGATGCCGATGAACTTCGTGTACTGACCTACTTTGCCATACGAGTACGAACCGTGGTGCCACGGGTCGCCAGTCCAGTAGTCCATGTATGCTTTGCCGCTCCAGGCGGCGGTGCATCCGGGGTAGAGAAGCTCCAGTCCCCTCAAGAACTGCCGTGTGGTCGCAGGGGTCGCCGGAGCAAACGATGGCACGCGGAAACTTGCGCCCCAGTTGCCGCCGTAGTACGAGGTGAGGATGCCAGCGGGCCCAGGTTGGCGGCGCGTCACTTCCCATGTCTGCTCGAAATCAGTGTCTGAATACGTGTAGCCGTTGTAGCCGAGCGGATACCAAACGCGGCGCGTGAACTGCGCATGCAGTTTTGTGTTGGTGCCCAGCGGCAACTCGTTGATGGCGGTTATCTTCAGCGGTGAAAAGCCAGCTTGGGACAGATCGACCTGCCGAAGCGTCGTGAACGGGATAGCGAGCACGACGTGGTCGGCGGTCAGCTCGACCGTCTGCAACGCAGAGCCGAACGTCAGCAAATAGGAACCGTCCGAACGCCGCGCGAGCGCTCGCAACGCCATGTTCGGGCGCACCGATGCAGCCGGCAGTCGTGCGACCATGCGGCCGACGACTTGGTCGTTGCCGCCGACGACGCCAAAAAGTTCGTCGGTGCCGACGAGGTAGAATTGTCCGTGCGTGGTGAGTGCCGGATAATAATTGAGCATCTGGATGAGCTCGAGAGAGCTCTGTTCGCTCGATTCGCCGCCGTTTTCGGTCGTGCAATCAAGGTCGAGCAGCCAACCGATCCTCGAGCGCAAGCCGCCGGGCACGTTGGCTTCCACCCATTGGCGCACCGACATGTGGTCGAGTTCGTACGCGGCCTTCGTGTGGCGGTTGTACAGCACGGGATATCCAGCGGCTTTGGCGGCGGCGGCGATCGCAGGATACACGTGCCCGTAGTCCGCGAGCATCTCCGGCACGGTGTACTTGCCGCCCTGCACCCAGTAGATCTCGTCCGTGCCTTTGGGTTGGCCGGCACGCAGATTCACAAGCGATAGCCCGAGCTCGTGGGCGAGACTGCGCAGCGCAGTATGCTCGCTTGAGATGAACTCGCCGCCGTGCTCGACGATCTGGCCGTGGTCGAAGAATCCGCGCAACGTCCACGTGCGTCCGCCGAAGGCCGAGTTCGCCTCGCACAGCGTGAACGGCACGCCCGCCTGCGATAAGCGATACGCGCACGACACGCCAGCAAGGCCGCCGCCGACGATGACGACTCGCGACCCGCCCGCCACAGTCGCCGTAGGTGCAGCGCCCGAACCAGCGGGTACGCGGACGTTCGAGCACGATGCGAGCAGTGTCGCGCTTGCGCCAGCGATGCCGGCGAGGAACTCTTTGCGCTGCAGACGCCGCTCGTGTTGCGACGCGAAGACCTCATCCACACGAATGCCCGTCGCATCCGCCTCAGCGTGAGCGAGATGGATCTGCTGCAAGAGCCTCGTGAGCGCGGTGCGGGCCATCATTCTCCCTTGTCATGTGGGGTCGCCACTTCAGTGGCGACCATTTTGTGGCGAGGGCGGCCGCGTGGCCGCCCTCGATGCTGTGATCGCTTCCTTGCCTAGAGTTTGAAGCTCATCTCGAACGAGTAAGAAGTCGGTGTCTTTTGGCCTTCCTGTCCGATCTCGGTGTTGTTGTACCAGCTACCATACGGGTAGGCGAGTTGGATCGGCGGATTGGGCAAGAAGTTGCCGCCCGGAGAGAGCAGGTTCGACGGCAGCTGCGCGTAGATGCACGTCGTCGCTGAATCCCACGGGAAGCCGCGTTGCCAGCAGTGGTCGATGAGGCTCGTGACCGTGAAGGTCGTGCTGATCTTATCCGTCGGTTGCCATCCAAACGCCAAGCTCATCGTCAAACGCGGCGGCTGTTGGAAAGCACCGAGCGTGTCGAAGTGGCCGGTGTACTTGTCAGGGATGAAGATCATACCCGAGCAGCCGGCCGGCGTCGTGTCTGGTGCCGGAGTGGAAATCGATGAGACATTCCCGCAGGTGCTCGGGTCGTATCCCGGCCACACGAGCGGCGACCCGTACTCCTCACCATCCGTGAATGTGAACGTCGGTGATACGTTCCAGTTCTTATGCTTATAGTTCACGACGAGCGTCGAGTCGAAGGGTGTGGCAAAGCCATTCGCATTGTTGAACGGCGACGGGATGACGCTGTAGGTCGGGTAGCGCGCGTTGCGATCGAGCAACGGCTGCGGCGCTTGCCTGAAGTACGGGTTCCCCGTGACGACGCCTGTGGTGGTGTTCAAATACGACGAATGTGCATGGATGCCGCCGTAGATGCCGCACATCGACTGGCTGCCGCCCGCGGCGGCCCCCGCGCACGCCGACGTGAACGAGTTG
>JAFANK010000251.1 GCA_019232725.1 Vulcanimicrobiota bacterium
TATGGCAAGGACCTCGCGGCTGGTCGCCAAGACCGATACCTTGGGACACCCGCGCAGAAGCGCGTCGATGGTCTTCGACGCGTCGTGGACGAGATGCTCGCAGTTATCGATGATCAACAACGTTTGCTTGTGTTTGAGGTGGGCGACGAGGGCCGCCAGCATCGGCCGATCGGGCTGTTCTTGCAACTCGAACGCTTCGGCGATCACGTTGGGGATGAGTGATGCGTCGGTCAGCGGTGCGAGATCGGCAAACCACACGCCATCGGAGAAGCCGTCCAACGCCTCAGCGCCTGCCTGCAGTGCGCAGCGCGTCTTCCCGACGCCGCCCGAACCGCTCAGCGTCACGAGCCGGTGCTTGTCGACGAGCGCTCGGATCTCGGTGATCTCCCGATCGCGACCGACCAGGCTCGTCAACTGCTGCGGCAAATTGTTGTTGAGAACGCTCAGTGATTTGAGCTTTGGGAACTCCGTGGGCAAATCGTCGGCGAGCAGTTGGAAGACGTGTTCGGCCGCGGTCAGGTCCTTGAGCCGGTGTTCGCCCATGTCGCGCAACGCGATGTCTGGCATGGCAAGCGCGAGCAGCTCTGCGGCCGCGGTGGAGAGCAGCACTTGCTGGCCGTGACCGATGGCTAACAGGCGCGCGACACGATTGAGGGTCGGCCCGAAATAGTCGCCGTCACGCTCGTCAGACGTGCCGACATGTAATGCCATGCGCACGCGAATGCCGTCGACGGCCCCGAAATCTTCTTGCGCAAGCGTGCGCTGCGCGTCGAGCACAGCGCTGACGCCGTCAGCGATCGTCCAGAAGACCGCACAAAACGCGTCGCCGATCGTTTTGAAGACATGGCCATCGTGCGCGGCGATCGCCGTTCGCATGATCGCGTCGTGGCGGCGCACGGCCTGCGTCATCGCGGGAGCATCGCGATCCCAGCGGACCGTGCTGCCTTCAATATCCGTAAAGAGGAAAGCTACGTTGCCGGAAGGCAAGCCCGTGCGGGTCGCACCCCCAGCAGCCGCCGAGACGGCAGCATCCATGGTCTACTAGTTCTCGCTTTCCGTTCGCCAGTCCGGCCCGCGGATATCGCTACTTGCTTGATCGTTCCAGAGGAGAACGCACGTCGCTCAAACGAAGGCCGGACAATACCAAGCGCCCGGTCCTTCTGGAGGTTCTTTAATGAACATGTCACGGACGGCGGTGTTGTTCGCCGCGGTTATACTCGCATTATCGGCCGCCGGCTGCGGTGGTGGCAGCAGCGTCTCCACACAGCCGCAGGTCGCCACGCAACATCCGTCATCGCCTCAGGCACCGGCGCTCCAAGCACAAGCGCTCACGTTATCGCCATCGGGTGGAACGTTCGCGCTGAAGTTGCCGGCCGGGTATAGCGGCTCGCTGACGATCGGTCCCAATCACGCCCCGCCGGGCACGGTGATGGAAGTCGGCATCGCAAGCGCACTTATGGCGCAGCACTCGGGCGAGACACGTTACGCGAAGTCGCCGCCCCCCGACCCATTCCCCCTTGTTTTCACGATCAAGCTTCCCATCACCATCACGCTCCCGATCCTAGGCTTCACGATCACGTTTCCATCATGGGTGAATCTCGCCCAAGGCACGTTCGACGTCTCGTTTTTCGATCCAACGCAGCCGATCAGTTTTGTCGCACCGACGGACCCAACGCTGATCGGCAAGGCGACCGCCAGCGGCCACACACTGACCTTCGTTCCCGCAGTCCAATTCTTCACGTTCAAAGCGCATGTCGCATACTCGGAGACGATCGCGCGTGATACTGGCGGTGCGGGCGTCGTGCTGCCGGTGAGTGCCGGCGCGAACAATCAGCAACTCCCGCCGAACGGCACGCTTGGCAGTCCTAATGTCGCTGAGACCTCGAGCGCCTCGACCTTTTTGCAGTGGACGGTCATACCGTTCGGGCCGACGATCACGGTCGGGGGCGATGGGACACCGGCGTCCGGCCCCGAGTCGCTGATCGTGCAATCAACCGGTACGACGAGCCTGACGGGCACCAAGGTCACGCTCAATTTCAACCCGGGCGGCCCCGCCCCGACACCGGGTGGCCCCGGAACGTTCACTCCTGACACCAATCCGACGGTGCTCGGTCCGTATGATGCGACCTGCACCAAC
Organism: Vulcanimicrobiota bacterium; assembly: GCA_019232725.1. Lineage (GTDB taxonomy): Bacteria > Vulcanimicrobiota > Vulcanimicrobiia > Eremiobacterales > Eremiobacteraceae > JAFANK01. The sequence goes on from JAFANK010000251.1 coordinate 2,138, forward strand.
AATCTGAACTGCACGTTTACCGTGACCGATGCCGTCACGCTGTCGGCCGGGCACAAGTTCGCGATCGAACTGCTCAGCGTCGATGTCTGCGTTCCAAGCGACGTCTCCCAACCGTGCGACGCCACGAACCCAGACAATGCGCTCACCCTCCTCAACGGCAACCAGCAGTATGACGTGCTCGTTTCGGACGCGACCGGGCTATTGACTGGGCCGAACTACAGCGTGGCAGTGACGGGCAGCAATCCCGATGGCTCGCCGCTCCCCGAAGGAGCGACACCCTGCACGTTTGTGTCCGAGGCTGAGGGCAACGGTGACAATCCGCCTGGCTACAACGATACGTGGCCGATTGGACCGAACACGGAATTCGAAGTGAACACGGGGTCGCCGCCCATCGGCGGCGCTGCGTGCACCTTTGTCGTCAGTTACAACGGCAATCCGGTCGCATCGACGAATATCGCGATCGGTGGCAGCGCGCCGCTCACCGTGGCCATGAAGAAGCGCCTGATGCACCGCTTGTTCGTGAATCCACCCGTCAAGGGGCGAAAGGGCGTGCTCGTCTCAGGCAGCTAGACCGTCGCGGCAGTCGTCCCCGCACCGGCTGCTTCGGTTTGTGCGGTCTTGCGCTCGCGCAAGAATTTGAAGAATTCTGCGCCTTCGCGTAGCCGCCGCTTCATGACGTTGGGGTCGCGTAGCATGCCGCCGAACAGCGAGATCATCTTGCGCGGACGGAAGTAGAAGCGCCGGTAGAATTCGTCCAACGACTCGTAGATGACGGCCGAGCTCAAGTGCGGATATTCGAGCGCTGCTGCCTGCACGCCGTGCTCGTCGACGAGGCCGTCATCGGGGATGCGCAGCCAGCCTTGCTCCTGGGCTTGACGGAAGAGGAACGTGCCCGGGTACGGCGCTGCCAGCGACACCTGGATCGTCTCAGGATCCATCTCGCACGCGAACCGGATGGTCTCCTGAATCGTCTCAGGCGTTTCTCCGGGGAGACCCACGATGAATGTGCCATGGATCTTGATGCCCAGCTCGCGGCAGTCTTGTGAGAACCGGCGCGCGATATCCAGGCGCACACCCTTTTTGATGTTGTTGAGGATCTGCTGGTTGCCTGACTCGTACCCGACGAGCAGCAGGCGCAGCCCGTTCTCTTTCATGATCTCAAGGGTCTTGCGCGGCACGATGGCTTTGGCATTGCATGACCAGGTAAGCCCCAGCCGGCCCATGCGGCGCGCGATCTCTTCCACGCGAGGCAGATCGTCGGTCAGCGTGTCGTCGTCGAAGAACCATTCGCGCACCTGCGGGAAAAGCTGTTTCGCTCGCGTCATCTCCGCTTCGACGTTGTCCACGCTGCGCACCCGGTAGACATGGCCCCCGATGGTTTGCGGCCACAAGCAGAAGGTGCATTTCGAACGGCAGCCGCGCCCTGTATAGATGGACACATACGGGTGGTTCAGATAGCCGTTGAAATAGTTCTCGATCGTGAGGTCGCGCTTGTAGACGTCGAGCACGGATGGAAGAGAATCCATCTCATGCAGGATGGGCCGCTTCGGTGTGTATGCAATTGTGCTGCCCGAGCGATAGATGATGCCGGGCACCTCATCGAGTGGCGTCCCTGCGGCGACGTCACGGCAGATGAACTCAAACTCACCCACCGCCATCCAATCCACGGCCCGTGCGACGGCCATCGACTCTTCCGGCAAGACCGCGACATGCGCGCCGACCATCCCGATCTTGACAGCCGGGTTTTCGTCTTTGAGGCGAGCAGCGAAGCGGGCATTGTTGACAAATGACGGTGTGCTCGTGTGGACGATCACGAGCTCGTAATCCTTGGCGAGGGGTGCAACCTGCTCGATGGACAGCCCATCCGGCGGCGCATCGACGAGGCGGCTCCCGGGAACCAGTGCTGCCGCCTGCGCGAGCCAGGTCGGGTACCAGAAGGAGCGGACTTCGCGGCGCGCCTGATAACGGGAACCGGCGCCTCCGTCGAAGCCTTCGAAGCTCGGCGGGTTGACGAACAACGTCTTCATCATGTTGCCCGGGTTACACGCTCGGACAGCGAACTCCCGGGGAAAAGGTTATAGAATTATCGATGACGCTCTACACCATCGGCCACGGCACGCGCACGGCCCAAGAACTGATCGAGGCGCTCCAGTCGTTCGACGTGCGACTTGTGGCGGACGTCCGAGCCTACCCACGCTCCCGCACGAACCCGCAGTTCAATGAAGATGTCTTGCGGCAAACGGTCGCGCAGGCAGGTCTTGCGTACGAGCATTGGCGATCGCTTGGTGGGCGACGACGCGGTCAAGGTGATGCGAGTCCAAATGATGCGTGGCGCCACCCGGCGTTCCGGGCATACGCGGACTACATGCTGGAGGAGGCTTTCTTGTCGGCGCTCGACATGCTCCTCACCCATGCCGCGCACACGGTCACGGCGGTGATGTGCAGCGAGACGCTGTGGTGGCGATGTCATCGCCGATTGATCGCGGACGCAGCCATCGCGCGCGGCGCGCAGGTCTTGCACATCATGCGCCCAGGCGTCGCCGTCCCGCATCAACTGCCACCATTCGCACATCTCGTGGGCGACAAAGTATCGTACGTCGTCACCGCACCAAGCGTCCGGCCCTAGAGAAACGGGAGACGAGCATCCCTCTGCACAATGATGGTGCCGATGCAGTCAAACCCGGCTGCGGCGACCCGACTCATCGTGGTGGCCGCCGTCCTTGTCGTACTCGCCGCGGCCATCTTCTTGCGCCATCCCATCTCCCAGGCTCTCGGGCGTTTTAAAGATGCCGGCATCGCGGCCAAGGCGACGAGCGACGTCTCCGCGACCTTCGGGAAGCATCGTCTCAACGTGCTCGTCTTGGGTTACCAAGACGACGAGGGTCTATCAGACGCCGTCGTCCTTGCGCACCTGGACTTGGATCGCCCTACCATCACCCTGGTGTCCGTGCCACGTGACACGTGGGTGCATATCCCGGGTCACGGACATAACAAGATCAATGCCGCCATCGGCCTTGGGGGCCCGCAGCTGACCGCTAAAGTCGTCAGCGCGCTGACCGGAGCGCCGATCGATGCGACCATGGTGGTGCAGCCTGAAGGTGCCAAGCAGCTTGTCGATGCGATCGGCGGGCTTAACGTCAATGTCGAGAAAGACATGGACTACGACGACAACTATGGCAATCTGCATATCCATCTTAAGAAGGGCGAACACTACCTGACGGGCGGCCAGGTTGCAGGCTACATCCGTTTCCGCCATGATCCCGAAGGCGACTATGGCAGAATGCGCCGTCAGCAGCAGGTGGCTCGCGATCTGTTGCACGCGCTCGGCCAGCCTTCTAATTGGTCGAAGCTGCCGCGGCTCATAACGCTCGCACGTTCCGACGTGAAGACGCAACTGACCGACCAGCAGCTGCAAGCGTTGGCCGAGCTCTATCGCAGTGTGCAGCCCGACGACGTGCGTGCCCTGACCCTGCCTTCACATACCGGCAGCGTTGGCGACGCCTCCGTCGTCTTTGTCGACGATCGGTGGGCCAAGATCATCGGCCGCGTGCTGTTCGCGCCAAGCGCGCCGTCGCAGGACACGGTCCTCGTCGCAAACGCGACCGGTGATGACGGTCTGATCAAGACGGTGATCGGAGCGTTGCGCGGCGGTGGATGGAACGTCCAGACATTTGTCACCCAACGGGTCGCCGATACGACTGAAGTCATCGGGTCTTCGGCGACGGCAAATGATCTTGCGCGCGCGATGGGGCCGGTCAAGCGCGGCGCCGGTAAAGATACCGTGCTGCGCGTCGGTTCCGACCTGCTGCCGAATTAACAGCCAGCAACAATGAGCGAATCAGTTTGAAAAGCGTAACCCTCGCTCTGTAACGTATTTTTCAAGCGCGCTCGCCGCAACCGTTCCTGAGGTCGCGACTGCGATGTAGCCGTCGGGCCGCACGAGACAAAAGGCGTCTTTCTCCAAACCGGCCTCATGCGCTCGCTCGGACCACGCCATTATGTGTACGGGCAAGTGCAACTGTTCGCACGCTGCGATCAGGTCGCTGCTCGCGTCGCCATAGACATGTCCTTGCCAATCAAGCGAAACCAAAGGCGCGAAGTTGTCGATGCCATCGCTTGCGATCCAAGGCAGGCGTTCGCCGCCCTCGACGTGCCCTGCCTTGCCGAACGCAAGCGGCCCATGTTCGTAACTAATACGTATTTGCGAGACCATGCCGAACAAGGCGTGCCGCCCGAGTTCGAACTTCGTTCCCAAAGTGAACACGAGTGGAATGAAAAAGCGGCGGATCGCTTCGCCCTTCAACCCGCCCGACACGAACTGCGTGAAGGCCCTGTCCGTCGTCGCGACGAGGGTGCGCGCGAACGGTATGCGCTCGGCCTCATACGATTCGAGTAGCGTCGGCGCCGCCCGTCGCCGGGCGACCATTGCAAGTTTCCACCCAAGATTGATGGCGTCGCCGATGCCGGTGTTCATGCCCTGGCCGCCGACGGGACTATGAACGTGTCCGGCATCGCCGCAGATGAATGCCCGACCGACTTGAAAATGGTCAGCGACGCGGTGGTGCACCCGATAGGTCGCAAACCAGTTCACCTGGGTCACCCGTTTACCGATCAATGGCTCGACATGCGGGCGTAGCTCTTCGAAACTGAGATCCGCCCCCGTATCCACTTCGGAGGGCACAAGACCGATGAGGCGCTGCACGCCGCGAGAACGTACCGGCAAGAGTATCGCAAGCGTTTTCACCCCCAAGTTGAGGAACAGATCGCGCTCGAACCCGCCTTCTATCTGCACATCTGCGACGTAGTAGAGCTGCGGGTACGTGCCGCCCACGAAGCCAAGCTTGAGCGTCTCGCGCACGGTGCTGTGGGCGCCATCGCAGCCGCATAGATACTCTGCACGCACCTGCTCGGTGCGGTTATCCCCGTGCTCGAGCCTTGCCGTGATGCTGGCTCCATCCTGATCGAAATCTGTGAGCTTTGTCCCCCATTCGACTTCCACACCGGCATCTTGCAGCTTGGCCACGAGCAACCGCTGGTGATCGTCCTGGGGAAAGGCGAGCGCGAATGGATACGGGCTCAAACCTTTGCCGAGATCGCGGAACGTTACGCTCAGCACCTCGAAGCCCTTGCTCGACGAGTCACCGCCCTCGCGCAGATGTACTCGCTCCATCTTCACGCCCGAGGCGATGACCTCGTCGGCAAAACCAAATTGCTGGTAGAACTCGAGCGTGCGCGCCTGTACCGCCATCGCTCGCGATTGGTCGCCGGCTGCTTCAGCTTGATCGATGAGCCGAACAGGAATACCGCGTCGCGCGAGGCTGAGCGCCAGCACAAGGCCGGTCGGCCCGGCGCCGGCGATGAGGACAGTCGGCCGGTCTTGCGTGCTTGACAAGTTCGTCTTAACTCGCGGCTTTCGCCCAAGCCTGGATGATGCGAGGGCCAGCGATGATGCTCATCGGGTTTTCGGCGAACTCGTACATTTCGGCGACGAGCGCTTCCATCTCAGCCCGCGACGCCAACCCTTCGGTGATGATCGCGTCCGCGGAGAAATCCACCGTGAGGGGCAAAATGGTCTTTGGCTCCCCGCGTATATGCGCATGCTGAACCACGCCGACTTGCACGTCCTGGAAGCCGGCCGCGGCGAGCATGGACGGCAGCCGTGGGCCGATATTGGCGTTCGCGCCGCGCCGCTCGATCGTTTTGACGTACAGCTCGACACCACGCGCGAGCGCCCTGCTTTCCGGTTCGGAAAAAAAGCCGTAGAATTGCGTGTCCGCGACGACGATGGTGCCGCCGGGGCGTAGAGCGCCGTGGATAGTCGCGAGCAGTTTTTGCGGGTTACGCAAATGCGAGAGGACAAAGCGTATGTGGACGAAGTCGAACTGCAAAGGGAGCTCGCCCTGCTCCAGGTCGATGACGCGAAATGCGACGTTCTCGAGCCGCTGGGCACGAGCTTCCCGCTGTGCGATGTCGATCTTCACGGCGTCGATGTCGATGCCGAGCACCGATCCATCGGGTGCGACCAGCCGCGCGAGCTCAAAGCAGACGTCGCCGCCGCCGCACCCGACGTCGAGACACGCCATGCCGGGTGCAACGCCGGCGCGCTGAAGCAAATCCAACGTGGACTGCCGGTGGATCTGGGAAAGAAGCCGCAGCCGTTCTCGGCCCTCGGCTCCGCCACGGATCACATAGTTCGTCTTGCGTGCTTCAGGGGCCATCATATCGCTCGCTCTGGTCGCCGCCGCATTCGATGAGCGCCCGCAATGAACCCGCAAAGCAAATAAAGAAGCGCGTGGGGTGTGAAGACACAGACGTATGTTCTTATCGGTGGAGGCGTCACGAGCGTCAGCGCCGCCGATGCGCTCCGAAGCAAGGGCTTCGATGGCGCGATCGTCTTGCTGGGGGACGAATCTGAGTATCCGTACGAACGACCGCCGCTGTCGAAATCGTTCCTACGATCCGAAATAACAAGACCTGAAATCGCACTACGCCCGGCCGACTTTTACGCACAGCGCGCGATCGATCTACGGGTCGACACCGCCGTTGAGGCAATCAACCCGCATGAACGCCGAGTGCAACTCAAGCAAGGCCAACAACTGGCGTACGACAAGCTGCTCGTCGCTACCGGGGCGTCTCCGCGCACGCTGAAGGTTCCCGGCGCTGAGCTTTCCGGGATCCATTATCTGCGCAGTGCGCATGACTGCGAGCGTATAAAGGAGGGACTCGCTGCAAAGCCGCGCGTGCTTGTCATCGGGACCGGGTTCATTGGCTGCGAGGTTGCCGCGTCCGTCCGCAAGCTGGGCTGCGAGACCGTCCTGGTCGGTCCGACGCTGCCACTCGAGCATGTGCTCGGCCGAGAAGTCGCGGAGTTGTACGCCCGCT
>JAFANK010000341.1 GCA_019232725.1 Vulcanimicrobiota bacterium
AGCTATTTGGCTCGAGTGCCGCTCGAAATGGGTGGCCGTTTATGGTGCCCTCAACCGTCGTCATGCCACGGAGTTGCTTGCCGATCGATTTCGGAACGTTGACGAGACCCCACCCACCCTGCTGAGCCGGCTTGGGATGTCGAACGAGCTGCGCCCCAAAGCGAAAAACTGATGGACCGGCGCGGTCCTTGTTGTTGCGCATCGCTTTATTCGACTTAATCACGTTAATAATAAAATTCTCCGCCAAACAACAGGTGCCTTGGGAAATTGAGAAGATACAGCAGGTCGGTGCTCGATAGTCTCAAAATGCCCAAGCCCAACGTTTCTTCGGTCGTGGAGATGGGCTCATGAAGATCGGCATCATCGGGGCAGGCAATATCGGTTCAGCGTTGACGCATCGCTTGCGAGCAACCGGTCACGACGTTGCCATCGCGAATTCTCGCGGGCCGGCATCGCTTCGCGACCTTGCATCGGAAACGGGCGCACAGGCAGTGACCGTGCAAGAAGCTGTGCGCGGCCGAGATCTCGTGATTATCACGATTCCCGAGAGAAATATCTCCCAGCTTCCGCAGGGGTTGTTTGATGGCATTCCGGGCGACGTTGTGGTAGTCGACACGGGTAACTACTATCCACGCCAACGCGACGGCCGTATCGAGCCAATTGAGAACGGTCTGCCGGAGAGCGCGTGGGTCGCTCGCCAAATCGGGCGACCGGTCGTCAAAGCTTTCAATACCATTTACGCGCAACACTTGCTAGAAAACGGAAAGCCAAAAGGCACTCCAGGGCGCATCGCGCTTCCGGTTGCGGGCGACGATGCGAAGGCGAAGGCCGTTGTCATGCGCCTCATCGACGAGATCGGTTTTGACGCGGTGGATGCGGGGCCGCTTTCCGAGTCGTGGCGCCAACAACCCGGCTCGCCGGTGTACGCGCAAGACTACGACGCCGCCGGCGTGCGGCGAAGCCTTTCCGAAGCATTGCCACAGCGTCAGCCGAGCTTCACGGGGACAGCGAACAGCCCCGGTTCGTTCGACGCCCCAGCGTAATGCCGACCGGTCTTAAGGGCTGACGAGAAAGAAGGTGCAAAATGACGACGCGTAACGCTACCGCAGATCTACCCAAGACCACACCACGAGCGGTAACTGCAGACGAGTGGGAGAGCGCGCGACAAGAGCTGCTGGTCAAAGAGAAAGAACTGACACACGCGCGTGACGCGCTGGCCGCCGCACGCCGGCGGATGCCGTGGTTTGCCGTGTCGAAGCGATACCAATTCGAGGGCTCCGAGGGCACAGTGAGCCTACTCGACTTGTTCCAGGGCCGGCGTCAGCTGATCGTTTATCGGGCATTCCTAGATCCAGGCGTGCACGGGTGGCCCGAGCACGGCTGCGTTGGCTGTTCGATGATCGCGGATCACATCGGCAACCTTGCCCATCTGAACGCGCGAGACACAACGCTTGTATTCGTTTCGCGAGCGCCGCAAGCAGACATCGAACGAATCAAGGCCAAAATGGGATGGCAACACATTCCATGGTATACGATCACGGACGAGTTCGACGCGGACTTCGGCGTCGCTGAGTGGCACGGCACGAACGCGTTCATCCGCGACGGCGATCGTGTGTTTCGCACCTACTTCGTCAACGATCGCGGCGATGAGGCTTTCGAGAATACATGGAACTACCTTGACATCACTGCGCTCGGCCGGCAAGAAAACTGGGAAGACTCACCGCAGGGCTATCCACAAAGTCCACCCTACGAATGGTGGAATTGGCACGACGAGTACGGCCAGGGAAACCCGCCCTTCGCGTGAGTCTTACCGCGTCGCTAGGGCACGATCGCGACCACGCGTGCGGGAAATCCCGATCCACCGCGCGGCTTGGGGAACGTCACGATCGCAAGCGAGCCCGACTCTGGTACGCGGTCCAGATTAGCGAGCAGTTCGATCTGGTAGTGTCCTTGATGCAGGATCCAGGACTCAAGCGAATAGTCGTTACGCGAGGTAGCCGTTCCGGGATCGGTGTCAGTGGTTTCGTGGCCGGTCGCGACGGCGTGCCGGTCAAGATATAGATACTTGAGCACGGGCAAGCTCCAGCCCGGATAATGCGCAACTCCCCGCGCGTCCTTATTCTCCATCGCCGCTTCGCTCGGCCAACGTTTTGACCAATCCGTGCGCATCGCGACAAACGCACCTTGCGGAATCGTGCCATGCGCGGCTTCCCAGGCGCGGACGTCGTCCATGGAAAGCACGTAGTCGGGGTTATGCGCGACTTTCTGATGGACGTCGATCACGACGAGCGGCAACAGCATCTGTTTTGGATCGATTTGGTCGACGGTCTTGCCACCCGGGGCGAAATGTGCGGGTGCATCGACATGCGTTCCCCACTGACCGACGTGACAAAATAGTTGAGAGACAAAACCATCCTTCTTGTACGTGAACAGGGTGCGCACGCTCTCGTCGGGGAAGCCGGGCCAATGTGGGATGCCCGGCGCAAACGCGTGCGTGAGATCGATGAATTGATGCTGAGCGATGACGTTGTACGCGCCTGTGAGATCTGATGGTGCGTCCGCCGTCGCGCGGCCGAGAGGCAAAATGGCGCCCCCGAAGACGCCGCACAGCATTAAAACCAGTGCTATGATCGCATTTCGCATCAGCTACCTCATTGCTTGAAAATGACGCGCTGAGCTGTTGCTTCAAGATCGTCAGCAAAGCTCGACGCTAGCCTGCGGTGCCCCCGGCTCCGAACCCTTTCGCCGAAGGGCGTGGCGTCAGATTCGCCAAATTTCAGAGACGACGATGGA
>JAFANK010000368.1 GCA_019232725.1 Vulcanimicrobiota bacterium
GTGACCATCCAATACGATGATTGGTGGTTCAACGTCAGGCCATCCAATACCGAACCCCTCCTCCGGCTCAACGTTGAAGCCGATACGCCCGAGCTCTTGGCGAGCAAACGCGACGAGGTCCTCGCCTTGATCAGGAGCTAAGGGGCCACATGGGCAGCCGCGTCGTGGGCCCAGCGATGTTAGCCATCGGCGATGGGACGGCGCGAGCGGGTTGCGTCCGGATCGAAAATGGCCGTATCATTGCACTCGAAGAGCGAGGCGCACAGGTCGATCAGCCGCTGCCGCCGGGTTGCACCATCGCGCCTGGCTTGATCGATCTTCACACGAACGGCACGAGCCGCTATTGGTTCAATCGCGAACCACTGGAGACGATGGCGGCCATGGCCAGCGAGGCGCCCACGCATGGTGTGACGTCGTTTTTGCCGTCGCTCATGACGGGTTCATGGGATCAGATGTTGCATGCAGCTCGCGCGATCTCCGGACGGATCGATCAAACGTCGCCGGGTGCGCGCGCGATCGGCGTGCACTTCGAAGGGCCGTTCATCAACCCCGAATATCGGCGTATCCATCCGCGCGAGTACTTGCTCACGCCGACACCAGCGAGGATCGAGGCGCTGCTCGATAGCTGGAAGGCAGGACGCTTACGCGTGACGATGGCACCGGAGATCCAAGAGGCACCGCGCGCAGCCGCAGAACTGCATCGCCGCGGTGTCACGCTTGCAGCCGGTCACACGGCGGCGACGTACGCGATCGGCAATTCGGCGATCGAGTCGGGGTATAGCATCTTGACGCATTCGTTCAACGCGATGCCGCCGCTCCATCACCGGACGTCCTCGATCCTGACGGCGTTCTTGCTCGACCCGAGTGCCTTTTGCGAGGTCATCGCCGACGGCTACCACGTCTCCGTCGAGCACATCGCACTCCTGTACCGGCTGAAGGGCCTGAATCTCGTCCTCGCGACCGACGCCATGCCCTTGGTCGACGGCCTCATCGAAGACGGCGGCGTCGCGCGCACGAAGGACGGCGTGATCGCCGGCAGCCGGTTGCATCTCGATCAAGCAGTTCGCAATCTCATGGCGGCGACCGGCATCAGCTTCGCGCAGGCAGTGCAATGCGCAACCTGGGCTCCCGCGCGCGCTGTGGGTCTGGACAACGAGATCGGTATGCTCGCTCCAGGGCTACGCGCCGACCTCGCCGTGTGGGATGGACGCAACGAGATCACGCATACCTTTGTCGAGGGACGCTTGGTCTATACGAATAGTTAGAGAACTTTGATCTCGCCGATGACGCGTCCGGCGTGGTTGCGCAACGCCGGGGTCGCGTAGGCTGCGAGCGCATCGACCATCTGTTGGTCGAGCACGCCAAGCGCTGACCATCGGTTGATGACGACCGGTGCAATAGCGCGATAGTTCCCGTCGGCGACCTTCGCCGTCATGCCCAAGCCTCGCCGCAGCGCCGCGGAAGCATGATAGCCTTCTGCGCCTCCCTTGGCGGCGACATCACCCTGCGCGACGCGCATGAGCTCCGTGTCGAAGCGATTGGTGCCTGCGATCATGTAGGGGTGCTCGGTCATGGCGCTCGTCACGCGCCGCAGCGAGAGCGCAAGCCTGGGGAAGAAGCGCTCTGGCTCGCTCATGCGAGCGAAGAACGTCGCGACGACGCGCAACGGCGCAGCGATGACCGGAATGCCGCACCCGTCGACACCGATGCTCAGGCTCTCCCTTGGCACACCGAGCAGTTCGGCGGACACATCGAGAATTTCCACTTGTGCGGGGTGGTCGGGCGCGAGATAGCCGGACGGATCGGCCCCGCGATGGACCGCTAATGCCAAAATGCCCGCATGTTTGCCGGAACAGTTGTTATGGATCGCTCGAGGACGCTGGCCCGTGGCTGCCAACGCTTCAGCACTGGGTTCGTGGACCGGTGCGTGCGCGCCACACTGCAACGCTGCTTCGTCGAGACCGCAGGCGCGTAACATGCGCAGTGCCGTCTCCACGTGTTCCGGCTCACCGCTGTGCGAGGCGGCCGCGAGCGCGATCTCCTTGGGCGAAAAACCGAAATGATCTGCGGCGCCGCTCGCCACGACAGCGGTCGCGATGAGCGGCTTTGCGCTCGAGCGCAAGTAGACGAGACGATCGATATCGCCGCGCGACTCGATCAGATGCCCGTCCACGTCTGCGACTGCATAGCAGACGCAATGTTCGCTCTCAACAAGTGCACCACGCGTGACGACGACCGCAGGACCGCCGCAGTCGAATCCACTGAGCTTATCAGCCATGCCTGCCGCCGTTCTTCCAGGAGCACTCACGGACCCCCAAGAACAACGAGCCGGTCATTGTCACGATAGGTGATCGACGCTGACACCGTACGACGCATCGACCGGCAGTCCGGCACCGCGGCCCGCTGCCGACGCGACGCTCAATCTGCGCCCGCTTTCGCTCGGTGAGATTTTCGACCGCGCGTTTAATGTCTATTTCAAGCACATCGCGACGTTCACGTCGATCATCGCCATCGTCGGCGTACCGCTGGCGATCCTCTCCTATTTTCAATCGCGCGACGTCATCGACTTGTACGTGAACATCTTCCAACAGATGACCCAGCATCCAGGCAAGCCGCCGGATCCATCCGCGTTTGGAAAACTGCAGACAAACGGCGCCCTCACCGCGTTCGAGTATATCTTCGCGTTCTGTGCGCTGCCGATCGCGCAGGCCGCAGTCGTGGCAGCAGTCTCGCGAGCGTATCTTAGTCTGCCGATGGACTTCCGGGACAGCTACCGCTTTGCGATGAGCCGATGGCTTGCCATCTTCATCCTCATCGTTCTCTGGGTCTTGTTCGCGTTTGCGGTGGTCATGGTCGTCGCCATCGTCGTGCTGTTCTTCGCCTTCACGATTGGCTTTGTGTTCACGCGAGCAGCCGGCGGTTCTAATCCGTTCTTGGCGGGCGGCGCATCCATATTCTTTATCGTCTGTGTCATTGTCGGCGCAGGCGCCGGCGCGATGCTGTATCTCTCCTACGCCCTTTCCTTCATCGCGGTGATGGTCGAACGCGTCGATCCGCTTGCCGCATTTGCTAGCGGGTTCCGACGCATCTTATACCGCGATCAAGTATGGCGGGCGTTGGCCGTGGCCCTTGGCCTGTTCGCTATCAATGTGGGAACCTCGCTTGTGACCGTGGGCGCGGGCGCGCTCGGCGTATTGCTGCTCAAGACGCCCGCGCTGTATGCCATCTCGGTGGGTCTGCTCTCGTTGTTCTTCACGCCGTTCGCGCTCGTGACCGCAGCCGTCTTCTACTACGATATCCGGATCCGGCACGAAGGCTACGACTTGCAGATGATGGCCGACCGATTCGCCGCGCCGGCCGCTACAACGCCTACATCGCCGTGAACGTGATGCCGGGTGCCTGCGCGCTGCTACTGCTTATCGCGACGTGTGTACGGCCGGTATCGGCGCAAGCGAGCGGTGTATCAGACGCCTCACAACCGGCAGGACTCGACCAAGCACTCGTGCGCGAAGCCGAGCAGCTCGACGCCGCCGCTCAGACCGCCGCCACGCATCACACGCATGTGTCGATAGCGCCTATGGTGTTGCTTGTGCCGCCGTCGCAATCGGCATCCGGCGTCTCGCTTGACCGTTGGGTGCAATCCCAGCTCCAGCGTATCGACCGGGAGCGGTAGAGCATGACCCAGGAGCGGGAGTTGCGCGATCTGGCCGAATCCTTACGGCGAGCCGCAGTCGACCGGGGCCAACCGGCACCGCCCGACGATCCCCAGGTCCTCGCGCTTTCCATTCTCTCGCAACGTGCGTACGCACACGAGCGCACTGCTCCGGCGCCGGCGCCTCGCGAAACATTGCTCGACAAGGTCCTCAAATGGCTCGGCGGCCACGTGCAGGATCTCATCCGCGCGATTTTCGGCGCGGCGGTCGCTGTGCCGTTGCTCGGACGGATCACCGTGATCACATTCATCGTCGCGGTCGCAGCGCTGGCGGTCTACCTGATCTATTTGCTCGTATCGACGTTGGCACGGCGCCAGCGCAAGTTTGCGCCGAATATGGGAACCCCATTGGCGCCGCTTATTGAGCCGCACACACTGTACGAGCGGGCGAAGGCCGCCGCCAGGGCCGGCCAGTATGCACAGGCGGTAGCGCTCCTTTTCCAAGCAAGTCTTCGCATGTTCGATGGCGCAGGCAAACTGCCATACGACGCATCGCTAACGCCCGGTGAATACCGTCGTGCCGTTCGGCGCTCCGTTGCAGCAGCCGGCGACCCGTTCGATCAGATAGCCAAGACCTTCGTGCTGGCGGCGTTTGCCGAGCGCACCATCACCGCGGATGAGTACGCAGCCGCGGATCAAGCGTACGTGACGATGCGTCCGCTTGTGACCGCGTGAAAACTCTTCGCCCTTGGTTGCGTCTGGAAACCGCTATCGCAGTTGGGGTGCTCTGCTGTTTCGTCGTGTTGGGATGGCTCGATCATGTGCGAACGGTGCGCGCGATCGACCGCTTCGACACGTACTCCAGCTACGATTTCCAGCAAGGAGGCTATCGCGCGTGGTTCGATTTGCTTCGGCGCGAAGGGGTGCGCGTCGATCGCTATACACGGCGGCCCGCCTATTTGAGCGATGTCGTGACCACGCTGATCGTCGCCAACAATATATTCGATACGCTGTTGCGCCAGCAGAGCGGACAGGAAGCAGGGCGCTACTCCTCGGGCGATTATGAGCGCCTGCGCCGATGGGTGCAAGGGGGAGGCCGGCTTGTATGGCTTGCCGACCAATCCTCTGCCACCGATGTCGCCTTCTCGTCGCCGCTGCCGCGCGCTGGTCTCGCACCGGCCGCGTCCGGCCTGCGGCTGCCGTTCATCGTGAATACCGGCCGAGCGCACCAGGCCGCGGTTGCGCTCATGCCATCGCCGCTCACCCTTGGCGTCACAACGATCTCCGGATCGAGCTCCTTGCGCATCCCGTTCAACGCAAGCCCGCACGTCACGCCGCTGATCGCCGACGACCGCGGATCGATCGTTGCATGGTACGGGCTGGGCAAAGGCACGGTCATCGTGGTCACCGATGAGACGTTGTTCGACAATGCCCGTTTAGGGCGCGCCGACAACGCACGGCTGGCTTTCAATCTCGCCACCTACGGCCTCGAGAAGGGGCAAACGGTCGCGTTTGAGGAGTGGTCGCACGGCTATCAGACCGGCGACACATGGTGGACCGTGCTGCCGCGAACCTTGCAGGTCGCGATCGCGCTGGCGACGAGTGCGCTGCTGCTCTTGTTATTTGGAGCGATGTGGCGCTTCGGGCCGCCGGCGTTGCCAGCCGATACGAGCGAGCGGACGTCTGAGGAATACGTGAACTCGATGGCCGCCCTACTCGAACGGGGCCGCGCAGCGCGGACCGCCACCCGCGACCTCGCGCAGATCGCGCTCCACGCAGCCGCGAGGTCGGTCGGTCTACCGGACGCGACACCGGCATCTGCGATCGCCACGCGCCTGCGAGGCAGTGACGCAGGTGACCGGCGCGCGCATGATCTCATGACCCTCGAACGTCTGGCTGCGTACGAGCATCCGACGACCACGGAGCTCGTGCAGGCAGCTCAGCTATCACGCACGCTACGAAAGGATCTCAGCGTCAATGGCTCTCCCGCTCTCCAGCCTCGCCGCTCGGCTCCGCGACGATCTGCATAAGGTCGTCGTCGGCCAAGACGACACGGTGTTTGCCCTGCAGCTCGCGCTGTTCGGCGAAGGCCACGCGCTCATCGAGGGTGTTCCCGGCACGGCGAAAACGCTGCTCGTACGCGTGCTTGCGTTACTGCTCGGCGCCGATTTTCGTCGCATCCAATTCACGCCTGACCTGATGCCGTCCGATGTCGTCGGCACGACCGTGTTCAGCCCGCAGAGCGGTGAATTCACGACGCGGCGCGGCCCCATCTTCACCAATCTGCTGCTCGCCGACGAGATCAACCGGACGCCGCCCAAAACGCAAGCCGCGCTTTTAGAAGCCATGGAGGAGCGGCAGGTGACGATCGACGGCGTCAGCTTTGCGTTGCCCCCGCTTTTTTTGGTGTGCGCCACGCAGAATCCGATAGAGTATGAGGGCACGTATCCTTTGCCTGAAGCGCAGATCGATCGCTTCATGGTCAAATCCATCACGAGCTATCCCTCCGCAGATCAGGAGCTCGAGCTGCTCGGCCGTGGCGCTGCCGGATTCGATGCACGCTTCCTCGAGCGCATCGGGCTGAATCCCGTCGCTTCCATAGATGACGTCTCCGCCGCGCGCGCCGAAGCCCGCGCCGTACATGCAAGCCCAGGCCTGCAACGCTACATCTATGATATCGTTGCTCGCACTCGTTCGTCAGGAGATCTGATGCTCGGCGCAAGCCCGCGCGCCGGCTTGCATCTGCTGGTCGCAGCCCAAGTCAGCGCGGCGCTTGACGGGCGGACATTTGCCACGCCCGACGACGTCAAGTCGGCGGCTCCAATCGTGCTCACACACCGCCTGATCGTGCGTCCCGAAGCAGAGGTCGAAGGCGTGACGGCAGCCAGCGTGCTCCACCGCGTGCTGGACTCTGTCGACGTTCCCAAGGATGCAAGTCAAGCCACCGAAGCCGTATGAACCACACCGCGACGATCGCCGCACCGTGACACCGTCCTTCCCCTGGATCACACGGCGTTTCACCGCAGCCATCGTCGGCATCGCTGTCTTGGTGGCTTTAGGCACCTTCGTGCACGCGGCACTCCTACTCGCGCTTCTCTGCGCTGTGCTGGTCGCAGGGTTGCTGGCAGCGGATATCGCTTCCGGTCCACGACGCGATGAGATCACCGTGACGCGCGAGCCCATCGATCACCTCGCGCTGCGCGCACCCGCGTCGTTGCGATACGCTATTGTGAACAAGTCGCGCGCAACCGTGCACTACGAGATCGTGGATACGCCGCTCGCCGCGCTCGACATGCCAGAATTACCAGTGGCCGGCATCGTAGGCGGCGGTATGCGCTCGATCGCCGAGCTTAGAGTCATGCCGCGGCTGCGCGGCCCGGCGACTCTTGGACCTTTATACGTGTCCGCGTGCACGCCGATCGGCTTTGTCACACGGCGTTGGCGGGTGCATGCACATGCAGACATCCGGATCTATCCCGACCTCTCGGCGGTCGAGCGCTACGGCGAGCTGGCGCGGCGCGGGCGCCTCGTCGACGCTGGCTTCCGACGGCTGCGGTATCACGGCCGCGGCGGTGAATTCGATGCGTTGCGCGAGTGGACGCCGGACGACGAGTTCCGGTCGATCAACTGGAAGGCGAGCGCGCGCCGTGCCAAGCTCATGGTCGAGCAGTACGACGTCGAGCGCAGTCAAACAGTGATGCTCGCGCTAGATGCCGGCAGGCTTATGACGCCGCGACTCGGCGAGCAACGCAAGTTCGATTACGCCATCACGGCTGCGTTGTCCGTTGCATCGATCGCTGCGCTTGTCGATGACAAGGTCGGTCTGCTTGCGTTCGCCGGCGGTATCCTCGAGCACATCCCACCGCGGTCCGGTTCCGCGCACTCCGCCGGCATGACGCAGCGCGTCTACGATCTGCAACCACGGTTCGAAGAAGCCGATTATAGTCGCGCCTTCACCTATCTGCGCCGGCGCCAACCCAAACGTAGCCTTGTCGTCTTCTTCACCGACATGTTCGATCCGGTCGCATCGGCCGCGACGCTCGTCAACCTTGCGCTTTTGACGCCACGACACTTGGCGGTCTGCGTCCTCATGAACGATGAAGCTGTGCAGCAGGCACTCGACGCCGAACCTCGCGACGCCATGGGAGCCTATGCTGCAAGCGTCGCCGCGACACTCCAGATGGAACGTCAGCGGGCGGCCGCCATTTTGACGCAGCGCGGCATTTTGGTCATCGACGTCCCGGCCAAAGACCTCACGGTCGCACTGATCAACGCCTACGTCGATATCAAGTCGAGGAATCTGCTCTGAGCTGCGGCCGGCGCGCGTTGGGCACCACGAAATAGAGCACGAGCAAAACAGCGGTGGTCCCGCCAACCGCGAGACGCACGTCGGCGGGGAATTTCTGCGGCGAGAAAAATCCCTCAATGGTGCCGGCGACCACGAGCATGCTCGCGACTCCCACGATGAGGATGGCGGCACGCCGTGCGTTGCGGACGAGCGCATCGCGTCGCCGTAGTCGCCCGGGCGCAAGGATACCGCCGGCGATCACGAGCCCGGCACCCGCTGCGATCTGGACGGCGGTCAGTTCGATGATCCCGTGGGGAGCGATAGTCGCCCAAAAGTCTCGTCCAAAGCCTGCATCGACATAGAGCGCTGCCAATCCACCGAGGATGAGGCCGTTCTCGATGAGCACGTAGACCGTGACAAACCCCAACGTCATGCCGCCGGCGAACGCCATGAACGCAAGGCGGATATTGTTGGTCATGATGAAGGCCGACAAGGTCGGCGCCCCAAGCGCGGCTTGCGAGGGCTCGAAATTCGTCTCGTGCAGGCCCTTGTGGATCGGCGCGACCATGTCGGCGGGCAACAAAACAAACGCATTGAGCGGCTGCGTGTGGATGAGGTAATACGCGAGCCCGGCGGGTGCGAGGAAGAGCACGACCGCCAACAGCATGTACCAGCGCGATCGCCACACTTCTTGCGGAAACGTTTGTGTGTAGAATCGGGCCACGCGCGACGCGCCCCCTTCGCTGCTGCCGCCATAGACAAGTGCGTGCGCGCGAGCGGTCAGACGGTTCAAGTAGGCGCGCAACGTCGCATCATAGCTTCGGCCATCCGCAAACGCAAGATCTGAGGTCACCCACCGATACAGGCGGCCGACCTCGGCGACTTCGTCCGGACCCAAAGCGCGCAACGTCGAGCGCTCAGCTCGCTGCAAAAGCGCATCAAGACGCTCCCAACCTTCTTGACGCCGCTCTACGAAGGTGGCTTGTCGCACGGATGCCGACTTCGTAGCCGCGATGGAACACGCCTTGGCCGTGACGATGCTGCCTGCGGGCGGATAGTGACGATGATACTCTTAAGGCGGCAGCGTTCGCTCAAGGAGATTTCGTGGAACGTTCGGTGACGGTCCGAACCCCAGAGGCCATCGCGTTTTACTACGAACTTGCCGGTCTTGGCAGCCGTTTTCTCGCGCTCTGCGTCGACACTGTCATCCAGGTCGCCGTGTTGGTCGCGCTGCTCACCGTGGGCATCGCCAGCACCCGCGGCGTGACCGCAATCGCAAGCTCCCTCCACATCGGTCAGAAAATGCTGGGGTCGAGCGTGGCGGCCGCGATCATCCTGACCATCTTCGTGCTGTTCTACGGGTATTTCATCGCGTTTGAAATGCTCTGGAGCGGCCAGACGCCGGGCAAGCGTCTCTTGGGTATCCGCGTGGTGCGTGATGGTGGCTATCCTGTCGAGCTCGGCGGCTCCATCATCCGTAACCTGATTCGGGTGTTGGAATTCGGGTTTGGCTTTTATTGCCTGTCGGTCATCAGTATGGTGCTGTCGTCCGAGAACAAGCGGCTCGGCGACTTCGCTGCCGGCACCATCGTGGTTCGCGATCGGGGATTTGAAGTGAGCGATTTTCGCACATGGCGCCGCACGCTCGCGAGTGACCATGTCCCTAGCGCCGCTTTGGCCGGCTTGTCGGCGGACGAGCTCGCGCTCATCGACCGGTACCAGGCCCGCAAGACGAGCCTGGAACCCGCCGCCGCTCACACTGCAGCCGCCAAGATCGCCGCCGCCGTGCGGCCCAAAGTTGGTGCGGAGCTTGCGGGCCTCACTGACGACGAATTGTTGCTGAAGATCGCTTCCCGAGATGCGTAGCCCCCGAGGTCGCTTTTTTCACCCTCTTCTCAAGACGGCACTAGGCTCGCGTGCTTATGCTGAGCACATGATGCACGTCGCTGTGGGTAAGCGCCTCGCCGTCACCGCACTGGTCATCCTGTGTGCGCTTGCACCGCGGGGCGGCGGCGCACAGCCGCATCTGGTCGTCGCAAGTGCAGCGGGTGACATCCACAAGATCCAGCATATCGTCATCATCATGCAAGAGAACCGCTCGTTCGATAGTTATTTCGGCACGTATCCCGGCGCAGATGGCATCCCTATGCGTGGCGGCGTGCCGTTGGCGTGCGTTTCCGATCCCGCACACGGCGGCTGCCAGCGGCCATATCACGACGCGAACGATCGCAACACGGGCGGACCGCATGGAGCGCAGAGCTTTGTCGCTGACGTGAACGGCGGCGCGATGGACGGATTCATTGCCGAAGCCGAGCGCGGTGGCCGAGCGTGCTCGGGATATTCGAACGATCCGCGCTGTGCCGGGCACGAGCATCCCGACGTCATGGGCTACCACGACCAGCGCGAGATCCCGAATTACTGGGCGTATGCGCACAACTTCGTCTTGCAGGATCGCATGTTCGAGCCGAACGCTTCCTGGAGTCTGCCCGAGCATCTGTTCATGGTGTCGGAGTGGTCAGCCAAGTGCTCGCGAGCTGGAGATCCCCGCAGCTGTGTCAACGAATTGCAAAATCCAGACCGGCCAGCGCGTCCACGCCGCGGCTTTGGCGGCACAATGGCGCCCGACTATGCCTGGACGGATCTCACGTACTTACTGCACGCGCATCATGTCAGCTGGGCCTATTATGTCTTTTCGGGCCTCGAGCCGGACACAGAAGACGGATCGATGTACGGCGTGCAACGCCGGCTCGGCGCGCGGACGCCGGGTATTTGGAACCCGCTACCTTACTTCGATACGGTGCGCGATGATGACGAGCTCGAAAACGTGCAAGACATCTCGCACTTCTACGAGGCTGCAAAACGAGGGACGTTGCCGGCGGTGTCATGGATCTGTCCGGACAGCATCCACAGCGAACATCCACCGGCGCTCGTCAGCGTGGGGCAAGCGTACGTCACGAGTCTGATCAACGCCATCATGGAAGGACCGGACTGGCACAGCACTGCGATATTCTTGGCGTGGGATGACTGGGGCGGCTTCTACGACCACGTACGGCCGCCGGCAGTGGACCAAAACGGCTATGGATTGCGCGTGCCGGGGCTCGTCATCAGTCCGTATGCTCGGGCCGGCGCGATTGACCATCAGACGTTGAGTTTTGACGCCTACGTAAAATTCATCGAGGATGATTTCCTCGGCGGTGCGCGTATCGATCCGGCTACCGATGGCCGCCCC
Organism: Vulcanimicrobiota bacterium; assembly: GCA_019232725.1. GTDB lineage: Bacteria > Vulcanimicrobiota > Vulcanimicrobiia > Eremiobacterales > Eremiobacteraceae > JAFANK01. Next base: position 11,170 of record JAFANK010000368.1, read on the forward strand.
GATCCGCGTCCTGACGTCCGCGAGAACGTCTCCATCCTCGGCGACCTGCGCGAGGATTTCGACTTCACCCAAGCGCCGCGCGCACCCATGCTGCTGCCCGTCATTCGATAGCAAACGCACCCGCGCCGGCGACCAAATGGTTTGGGGCGCCGTCGTCCGAAACGCGCACGATGGCACGCAAGCTGGTCACAGCGCACTCGACATGGGCGCCCACAGTTGGGTATTCGCGCGCGGTTCGGGTTGGGACGCATGTCTATGTGGCCGGCACGGCAGGCATCGGTAGCGACGGCGCGGTGACGGGCGATGCGCACGCTCAGACCCTGCGTGCGCTCGCCATCATACAAGAGGCGCTTGCCGAAAGCGGTGCGGTGCTCGCAGATGTCGTGCGCACGCGGATATTCGTGACGGACATCGATCAGTGGGAAGCGGTCGGCCGCGCGCACGGCGAGGTGTTCCGCGATATCCGCCCAGCGTCGACGATGGTCGAGGTCAGCCGGCTCATCGATCCGGCGATGCTCGTGGAGATCGAAGCTGACGCTGTGATCGAGGAGGGATAAGCATGCTTGTACTTCGCAATGCGACGGTCATCGACGGAACTGGGGCAGATCCCCGGCCGAAGACGCACGTGGTCATTGAAGGTGATTCGATCAGAAAGCTGGGCAGTGAAACGCCACGCGCGGATGATAGCCGCGATATCGATCTCTCCGGCCTGACGCTGCTGCCGGGTCTCATCGACGCGCACGCGCATCTGGGACTCGTCTATCCGCTGGCCGCAGAAGGCGATCCGGGACTCATCTCGCCTGCCGAGATCGCTGCCCTGACATTTGAGAATTGCAACCTTTGTCTTGATGCCGGTTTCACGACCGTGCGCGATATGTGTGGCGTTGACGGTGGCCTCGTACGCGCGATCGAGTCGGGCGCTGTCCGCGGACCAAGGGTCTTCCCCTCCGGCCCTGCCATTGTGCAAACAGGCGGTCACGGTCACGTCTCGGGGCCGTTCTGTTTCCAAGAATGTCATCTCGCGATCCCGGGGCTCGTGCAGCTGACGGCCATCTGCGATGGCCCCGATGCGGTCCGCTTGCAGGCGCGAACGAACTTCCGTCGCGGCGCAACCCAATTGAAGGCGTTCATTTCCGGCGGCGTCGTCTCCACGACCGACCGCTTGGAGGACACGCAGCTCACCGTTGAAGAGCTCAAGGCAGCGGTTTTTGAGGCCAGAGCGCGCGAGACGTACGTCTCGGGTCACGCCCACAACGTGCGATCGATCCGCAACGGCCTCGAGGCAGGCCTTGAGTGCTTCGAGCACGGCACGCAACTGGACGAAGCGACGGCGCAAGCGATGGCGACCGCGGGCGCCGCGCTCGATCCCACGCTCGCGGTCACGCGCCTCATGGCCACCCATTGGAAAGAATGGGGGATGCAAGAATTCGTCGTGCCGCGCATTCGGGATTGCGAAGCACAGATGACGCAGGCAGTGCGTATCGCAGAAGCCGCAGGCGTGCTCCTGGGATCAGGCTCGGATCTTTTGGGCCCCAAGCAAAACCGCCGGGGCTTGGAGATCGTGCTCAAGGCCGCGATCTTGGGGGCAATGCGCGCTATTCAATGCGCTACCCAAGGCAACGCCAAGATCATGCATCAAGACCATAAGCTTGGCACGCTTGGCGCCGGCAAGCTCGCCGATTGTATTGCCGTCGATGGGGATCCGCTCGCGACCCCAGCACTGCTCGATGACCCCGCGCGAATCGTGCTCGTCATCAAAGGGGGCGAAGTCGTGAAAAACCTGATGCCGGATCGCTCCGAGCGGCCAGCGCCCGCGCCCGCCCGCCGTGAAGCAGCCGCGGCGGTTCGTTGACGGCCAGGCATCGCACGGTTAAGACGCCGCGGTGAGATAGGTAAGAAACCAGTCGCGGGCGAGCTGCGCGACCCGTTGAAGCGCACCTGGCTCTTCGAAAAGGTGCGTCGCTCCCGCGACGACCGCAAGCTCGTGAGGGCAGGTCAAGGATGCAGCGGCGGTCCGATTGACCTGCACTACCTGGCGATCCTCACTGCCGACGATGAGCAGCGTCGGCGCTTTCACGTTGGGGAGCGCAGACGCCGCCATGTCCGGTCTGCCACCCCGTGAGACCACCACATCGACACTTGTGGGATGGCGCGCCGCACTGATGAGCGCCGCGGCAGCGCCCGTGCTGGCGCCGAACAGGCCAAGGCCGCCATATCCAACGTTCGTTCGGCACCACGCGACGGCCACATCGAGCCGGTAGCTTAAGAAATCGACATCAAAGCGCAGCTGGCCCGTGCGATCGTCGATCGCCTCTTCCTCTGCTGTGAGCAGATCGAGGAGCAACGTCGCAAGGCCGGCATGAACCAACACGTCGGCGACATATTGGTTGCGCACACTTCGCCGGCCACTGCCGCTGCCGTGCGCGAACGCCACCGTGCCTCGCAACACTCTTGGGGTGCTCCATATCCCGTCGAGTTGAACGCCGCCCGCGTTGATCTTGACGTCCGCCACAGCAGTCACGAGCGCATCCTTCATCCCGCCTTCATAACATCACGCCGTCCGGCTACTATACTCCAGAGTGATCATGCTTGGACAACTGAACCACAGCGAAATGGAGGAGCTGCTGCGCTCGAGCCTGGTGGGCCGCGTCGGTTGCCATGCGAACGGGCGCACGTATGTGGTGCCGGTGGCGTTCGTCTACGAGGAAGGATCGATCATCGGTCACAGCGCTCAAGGCCTCAAGATGCAGATGATGCGTGAGAACCCGCACGTCTGTTTTGAAGTGGATGCCATGCAGGACCTGGGCAACTGGCGCAGCGTGATCGCATGGGGGAAGTTTGAAGAACTGCACGGCGCTGAGGCCGATAGGGCCATGGCTGCCCTGCTTGCGCGCCTGTTGCCACTTGCCGCTACGAGCGAGACGAGCCATCCGCCAAAAGACCTCACGCATCAGAACCGGGCGCAGCTTGGCGAATTGCCTGCGATCGTCTATCGCATCCGCCTCGATCAGATGAGCGGTCGCTTCGAGCGGCGCTGAAGTGCTGGAACCGCAAGACATACAGTGCCTTTAGCGCGGAGCAGCACATGCCTCCAGGGTGCGCCGTGCGAATACGCGCAGCATGCGCTTGCGATACGGTATTGAACCACTCGTGTTGTCGAGCGGCTTCCCGGTCGCATATGCGGCGTCGGCCGCAGCGTCCAATGCGTCAGGTTCCAGCTTCGTGCCCACGAGGGCACGCGCGGCGCCTGGTGATTCGAGCGGTTTTGACGCCACCGCGTTGAGCACGACCCGTGCACCCGTGCAGCGCCCGCCGCCGTCGGTCTGCATGACGGCTGCGATGCCCACAATCGGAAAATCAAACGAATTGCGCAGTCGCAGTTTGCGGTACGCACTCACCGTGTTGGGCGCCGGCACGGGCAGGTGGATGGCCGTGACGATTTCGTCCGCTTGCTTTGCCCACGCGCGCATGCCGTCATCCATGAAGAAGTCTGCGATGTCGATCTCGCGCTCGCCGCTGCGACCCAGCAGCCGAATCCGTGCACCATATGCCTGTAGCACGGGGGCGGTGTCTGACGAGTTGACGGCGACGCATTTGGGACTGCCGGGCGCTACTCGGCAGATATCCCCATCTTTTTTCATGCAGTAGCCAAGCGCCTGACGCCAATCGAGATTCTGATTGTAATAGTTGCAACGCGTGTCGAGGCAGACGTTGCCGCCGATCGTCCCCATGGTCCGCAGCTGTGGCGTCGAGATGGATGCTGCCGCTTCGGCCAGAGCGGGGTATCGCTCGCAGACAACGGGCTCGGCTGCCAGTCGTGCGAGGGTGGTCAGCGCGCCGATCTCAAGGCCTCGCGACTGGTCAAAGCGCAGGTAGTGCATATCGCGAGCCGGACGCAAGCCCACGACCACTTTGGGAGTGAATAGGCGCTGCTTGATGTTCGCATAGAGATCCGTGCCGCCCGACACCACGAGCGCGTCAGGCCCGTGCGCTGCCAGGAGCTGCACCGCGGACGCTGCGCTCGTCGCCGCCTCGTACCGGAATGGCGGCAGTCTATGCATGCGGGGCCGCTCGGCGCGTGCCGAACCGTGCTATTTCGGCGTCAAGGTCGAGCGCGCGCGTCGGCGCTTGCGATTCGTATTCGCCCCACAACTCGCGCGGAACCATCCACATGACTTCGAACTCGTGCCCGTCAGGATCAAGGCCGTACACCGATTTGGTCGCACCATGATCGCTCTCGCCGGTCATGACGCCACCCTCGATCAGCTTTGCACGAATGACCGCGAGATCTTCGATCGCCGGCACTTGCCATGCTAAGTGGAACAAGCCGACTGCGCGCTCGGGCGCATCGACTGCCGCCCCACCAAGTGCCAAAAACCCCAGGTCGTGATGGTTTTGGGAGTCTGGCGCCCGCATGAATGCCATGCGCCGGCCGGCACGCGCTACTTCGGTGAAGCCGAAGAGTTCGCGGTAGAACGCGACGGAGCGATCGAGATCGCGTACTTTGAGCACGGCATGGTTGAGATTCATCGAAATATCCTCAGGCGTTCACACGGGAACGGGTGACGGCTTCGAGGGCGTCGTGACCTTCTTGAGGCGCAGCGTGGTGCCGCTTGCCGCATCCATCGCCTTGAGCACCTTTTCCGGCGTGATCGGCGTGGAATGGATCCGGGCGCGGATCGCATCGGCCACGGCATTGGCGATGGCTGGGATGACCGGGTTGAGCGGGCCTTGCCCTGCTTCTTTCGCGCCGAAGGGGCCCTCTTTGTCATCAGTCTCGACGATGATGGCCTCGATCGGTGGCGTGTCGAGGCTGGTGGGCGTCTTGTAGTCGAGCAGGTTCGGGATCTTGTGCTCGCCTGCGCGGAACGGCCACTCTTCCATGAGCGCCTCGCCGAGGCCCATGTAGACGCCACCCTCGATCTGCCCTTCGACGTTGGTCGCGTTGATGCACCGCCCAACGTCATGCGCGAGCGTGATCTTTTCAACGGTGATCTCGCCAGTTTCGAGATCGACGGCAACTTCTGCGACGGCGGCACTATACGAATACGCCGGCGATGGCCCGACGCCCGAGCCCTTATACTCGGCGGCGAGTTTTGGCGGCGTGTACGATCCAACGCACGCGATCGTTCCCCACCGGGCTTCGGCGAGCTGCGCTGCTTCGATGAACGTCATCGATCGCTCACGGTTGCCGAGGTCGAAGACCCTGCGGCCCGCAAAGCCGACGCGATCCGGTCCGACGCCGAAGCGTTCGGCCGCCGATTGAGCGATGAGGTGTCGCGCCTTGCTCGCGGCATCGCGCGCGGCATTGCCTGCCATGAAGGTGACGCGGCTGGAATACGAACCAAGATCCACCGGCGTGAGATCGGTGTCGCCATAACAGACGCTGACATCGCTCGGGTCCACCCCAAGCGTCTCGGCGATGATGGCTGCGAGCATACTCGTCGAGCCTTGGCCGCACTCGCTCGTGCCCGAGAGCACGGTGACGCCGCCGCCGCGATCCACCTTGACGATCGCTCCAGATTGCGGCATCGCGTTCCAGTAGATGGGCAATCCGGCGCCGCACAAGTAGGAACTTGCGGCAAGCCCGATGCCGCGGCCCCTTGCGAGCTTTCCTCGCTTCTCTTTGTAGCGCGTTCTCTCGGTTGCGGCGTCGATGCATTCGCGCAAACCGCATGACGTGACGCGCAACCCGTTGACCGTCGTCGAGTTGGGATCGACCGCGATGCGTTTACGATACTCGGCGGCGTCGAGGCCGAGCGCGTCTGCGATCTTGTCGAGTTGGTTCTCGAGCGCAAAGCGGGGCTGCGTTGTGCCGTGACCGCGTTTTGGCCCGCACGGCGGTTTGTTCGTGAACACGCGGCAGCCATCGAACTTATAGGCCGGCACTTTGTAGGTGACGGTGGTGAGCGCACCTGTGTAGTAGGTCGTGGCGACCCCGTATGAGCCATAGGCGCCACCATCCAACCAGCTCTGCAGATGGATTGCCGTGATAGTGCCGTCCGCTTTGACGCCGGTCTTCAGCTTAAAACGGACCGGATGACGGCCACGATGTGCGTAGAACACTTCTTGTCGCGTGAGCGTGATCTTCACCGGCCGCCCGGTCTTTCGAGCGAGAAACGCTGCAGCGAGTTCGTGCGCGAAGGGTTCTGTTTTGCCGCCAAAGCCGCCGCCGACCGGCGGTGCGATCACGCGAATCTGGCTTGCCGGCATGCCGAGCACGGCGGCCGCGATCCGGTGCAGATAGTGCGGCGTTTGCGTCGCGGCCCACAGCGTGAGTTTTTGATCGGCGCCGTACTGGGCCATGACCGCATGCTGCTCGATCGGGGCGTGGGTCGTGCCCTCGAAGAAATACTCGTCCTCGAAGATCCGGTCTGCGCTGGCAAACCCGGCTTCGACATCGCCGAACTCCAAGTGTACTTCTTTGTGGATGTTGTTGGTGCGGCGAGGATTGGGGTGAAGCTGCGGGAGATCGGTGCGCAGCGCCTCGTCGATCGACATGACCGCCGGCAGCGGTTCATACTCGACCTGCACGAGCGCCAACGCCTCTTCAGCGGTCAGCTCATCGTCAGCGACGACGCAGGCGATCGGGTCGCCGACATAGCGAACGGTGTCGAGCGCCATGACCATTTCGTCCGGACTCGACGGCAAAATGCCATAGCGCACGGGGATGTCGGCGCCGGTCACGATCGCGACGACGCCGGGTAGTGCCAACGCCTTCGACGTGTCGATACGCAGGATGCGGGCATGTGCCTGCGTGCTGCGCAGCATCTTGCCGAAGAGCATGTTCGGCAAGAAGATGTCGTCAGCGAAACGATCTTGGCCGGTCACCCGGGTGAAACTGTCAAGTTTCGGGCCGGCCTTGCCGACTACGCTGAAGCCCTCTGGCTTGTCCGGCGGATATTGCGGTGCGCGGCGCAGTACGGACGACGCCTCGACGGCGCTTGTGAGCGGCCGCGCATCACCGTCCGGATTCGTGGCGGTTGAGACGGACGGCAGTTCCTGCTCACGCATGCGTTGCTGCTTCTTCCATACGACGAGCCGCTAGCGCGATCGCCTCGATGATCTTCTCGTAGCCCGTGCAGCGGCACAAATTACCCGAGATCGCGTCGCGGATCACGGCGTTTGTGGGAACGCCTGGTCGCTCCACGAGCGCAGCCGCCGTCATCAAAAAGCCTGGCGTGCAGTACCCGCACTGCGCCGCGCCGCATTCCGCGAAGGCTTGTTGGACAGGATGCAGTTTCGGACCGTCCGCTAAGCCTTCGACCGTGCGGATCTCGTGCTCTTGCGCTTCGATCGCGAGCGCCAAACAGCTCAATACCGGCTCGTCATCCACCAGCACCGTGCAAGCGCCACAATGACCCATCTCGCAGCCATGCTTGGTGCCGGTCAAGTTCAGGTCTTCGCGTAGCACCTCGAGCAACGTCTTGTTGGGATGCGCCGCGCACTGCACGGCGCTGCCGTTGACGTGCAACCGCAAGAGAATTTTTTCTGGTGCAACCGTCACCGTTCTGGCAGCTCCTTTGTCGTTCCATTAGGAGAACGAGCGTTCAGCGGGCAGCGCGATTATAGCACAGCGTGGAGCGGGCGGGTAGCCGGTCACGCGCCATCTGCCGACCGGATTCACACGCATCGATGATCGCGTTTGCCGCAGTGAACGAAAAGCGATGCGGCCCGCAAGGAGCGCGAACCGCATCGTAGTTATGACCAGCGCGAACCGCGCCAGAGCGTCAAACTCGCACCAATATGTGCGCTAGACCACAGCGCTGGATGCTAGCCCATGCTAGCTCCCATCGTCGTTTTGATGTTTGGCGTTGCCGTAATGATGGCCACGGTTGACGGTGCGGTAGGTTGCCCGCTGTTGGTCAACGTCACGGTAATACGCGCGCCGATCATCTGCGTCTCGATAGTAGGCAGGTTGATCATCTGCATCGCGATAGTACGCGGGCTGTTCCCCAGGACCGTAGCCGTTTGCCACGCGATATGCCCGAGCGCCGGAACCGCATGGAACGCCATAACCGTCGTATGTGCAGGGTGTGTGGCCATTGTTGCTCGTGTAGACAGTGCCATCCGGGTACGCGATGCGCCCGTCGGCGTAGATCGTGCCGCCGTCAGCAGTTTGTCAAGAGCGACCGCGTGGTTCCCTCACGCGGGTACGGTCGCTGCCGAGAAGGTCGGCTTGCTTGCAAAACAGGCCTACCTACACCGTGCCGACTAAACCTTGAGCTCGACCTTATCGAGCGCGAGTTTCGTGTTGACGACGTGGTGATCCAGACGAAGCTCGTGCGGTGAAAACCCGAATGCCAAACCCAAAAGTTGCGGGAGATGAAAGACCGGCGTGCCGAGCGGTTCGTTGATGGCTTTTGCAGCATCCGGTTGCTGGCCGTCAAGATTGAGGTGGCACAAGGGGCACGGCGTGACCAGCAGATCCGCACCTTTGGTCTTCGCCTCTGCCAAATGCTTCCCGGCCATCTTCAGTGAGGTGTCGGCGTTGAACGTCAGCATGGGAAAACCGCAACATTTGCTCTTACCGAAATACTCCACGGGTGTGCCGCCCAACAACTCGATGATGCGCTCGAGATACGTCGACCGTTCTGGCTTCTCGAGCAACCCGAGGTGCTCTTCAGGGCGCAAGATGTAGCATCCATAGAACGGCGCGATCGCGAGGCCGGTCAATGGCCGCTTGACGAGCGGGCGGAGCTTGTCGAGACCGATGTCTTCCACGAGCATCCACAAGAGGTGTTTGACCTTGGTGGTGCCGCGATACTGATAGCCGCTATCGGCCAGGACGCCGTTCACCCGACCGAGGAGCGCCTGGTCGGCAGCCAGCTTGTGCTGTGCGCCAGAGAGCACGCCTTGGCACGTGCTGCAGATCGTCATCAGGTCGGCGCCCTTTTGCTCGGCCATCGCGAGCGACAAGGCGTTGAGCGAGTACGCGAGCTCAGGATTTTGTTCGGTGAGGACGCCTGCGCCCGTGCATGGTGCCTCGGTGAGCTCGTGCAGCTCGAGCCCCAGCGTCGGGGCAATCTTTTGCATCGAGACATACAGCTCGGGGCAGGCACCCTTAGACACGCAGCCCGGCCAAAAAGCGACTTTCATGCATTCTCTCCGTGCAGCATCATTTGAACAAACCGCCGACCTTTTTGAAGATATTCTTGATGCGGTCGACGCCCGGAATCTTATGGTGGATGATCGGCGGCATCTTGCCGGCGCGCAGCATGTTGAGCGCGGTCGGCAAAGCGCGCAGTTGCGCCGGGATATTGAACAAGCCAACCGATTTGGGCAAAAGCGTCAGCTCGTTGAGCCGGCCGCTGTCGCGTACCGACTCGGCAAACGCGAGGGCGTGGCGCGTGCCGGCGTTGTTGGTGAAACCTGCATCCACCGCCATGCGCCGCAGCTTGAGGATCTGATCGAGCGGTGCAACGCCTTTCGGGCACCGGTCGACGCACATGTAGCAGTGCGTGCATTCCCAAATGCCGTTCGCCTGACTGTAGTCGCCCAGGCGCTGCTTCACCGTCGCGTCGCGCGGATCGTCAGCGTAGCGGTATGCTTTCGCGAGCGCAGCGGGGCCGAGGAAATCTGGATTGATGGCGAACGATTCGCAGTCCATCAAGCACAGGCCGCACGAGATGCAGCTCACCTCTTGGATGAGGTTCTCCATCGCGGCGTTGGGAACGCGGTATTCCTCAAGCCCTTGCGGCACCGGTTTTTTGCCCTCGAGCCAGGGCCGCACGCTGAGGTTCTTCTTCCAAAACGGCGTCATGTCGGACACGAGGTCGCGGATGACCGGCATGGAGGGCGGCGACTCCACACGCACTTTGCCGTCTTGGGCCACCTCACGCAACTTGGTGGTGCAGGCCAAGTTCGCTTTGCCGTTGATCCACATGCCGCAGGATCCGCAGATCGCGCTACGGCAGGCGCAGCGTACCGCTAAGCTCTCGTCTTGATATTCGCGAATAGCGATGAGGCCGTCGAGCACCATCGCCTGATCGTCAAGCTCGACTTCAAAAATCTGATACCGTTTGGCCGGCGCAGCTTCGTACGGCGGGGGGTAGCCGTGCACGTTTGGGCCGCTGGGATTTTGCGAGCGGTCGTAGCGTCCGACTTCGATGCTCCACTTCATGCTAGTACGTCCGTTCCTGCGGTGGCCACTTGGTGATCGTGACCGGGAGATAGTCGATCGACGGAGGTTGGCCGTCTTGGTAGCGAAGCACGACGTGTTTGAGCCAATCGGCATCGTTGCGCTGCGGATAGTCCGTCCGCGACTGCGCTCCCCTGCTTTCCTTGCGTGTGATCGCGCCGTGCACGGTGGCCTCGGCACAGTCGAGCATGTAGCCAAGCTCGAGCACAAACGTCAGCGCCTGATTGTATACCCGGCTCTTGTCGCCCACAGCGACGGATTGATAGCGCCGTTTGAGCTGTTCAACGCCGGCCAGCGCTTCTTGCAATCCGGCTTCGTCGCGGTACACACCGACTTTGGCATCCATGAGCATGCCGAGCTCTAAGCGCAATCGGGCATGCGTTTCACCCGCGTAGGGTCTGGTCATGAGCGCAGCGATGCGCCGTTGCTCTGCGGCCAGGAACTCTTCGCCAGATGCGATCGCGGCCACCGTCTTCACGTACGCCGATGATGCAAGGCCAGAGCGGCGGCCGAAGACGAGCGTGTCGAGCAAGGAATTCGCGCCGAGCCTATTGCCTCCATGGACGCTGACACATGCGCATTCACCGGCTGCGTAGAGGCCCGGGATGGGAGTCGCACCATCCGTGTCGGTCCGCACGCCGCCCATGATGTAATGCATGCCCGGCCGCACGGGAACGGGATCGGTGACCATGTCGATGCCCAAGAAGTCGAGCGCAATCTCATGGATCTGCGGCAGCTTGCTCATGATGACGTCACGGCCCAAGTGCCGCAAGTCGAGCAGCACGTTGCCGTCGATGCCTCGACCTTCGGCGATCTCGATGGTCTCGGCGCGTGAAACGACGTCGCGCGATGCCAGCTCCATCATCTTGGGCGCATAGCGCTGCATGAATCGCTCGCCATCGCGGTTCAAGAGATACGCACCCTCACCGCGGGCCGCCTCAGTCATGAGGAAGCCCGAGCCCTTGAGCGTGGTGGGGTGGTATTGCACCATCTCCATATCCATGAGCGGTGCGCCCGCGCGATATGCAAGTGCGATGCCGTCCCCGGTGCAGATGAGCGCGTTCGTGCTCGGCTCGTAGACACGACCCATCCCGCCCGACGCGATGATGACGGCCTTGGCCCGGAGCAGGTTGAGCTCGCCGGTCATCATGTCGATGCAGACGACACCGCGGCACGCACCATCGACCATGTAGAGCGCGGTCGCGAACCACTCTTCATATACTTTGACGCCGGACTTGAGAGTCTGATCGTAGAGCGTGTAGAGCAGGGCTTGCCCCGTGATGTCGCCGACGAAGTACGTGCGAGCCTTTGATGCGCCGCCGAAGGCGCGCGTCCCGAGCTTGCCTTCATCATTGCGATAGAAGATGACGCCCATGTGCTCGAGCTCGATGATGTCCTGGGGCGCTTCGCTCGTCATCACCTCGACCGCATCCTGGTCTGCGAGATAATCACTTCCCTTGATCGTGTCAAAGGCGTGAATCTCCCAGGAATCGCCAGCGCCGAGGGCCGCATTGATGCCGCCCTGGGCTGCGCCGGAATGGCTGCGCACAGGGTGCACTTTTGAGACGATGGCGACGTTGACGCCGTTGCGCGCAGCTTCAAGGCCCGCGCGCATGCCGGCAAGACCTGCCCCGAGCACGACCACGTCATGGTCCAATATCATGGTCGGTGTTGTCACCTGTTGTAATCGTGGCATTGCAGGGACGCTTGTCCCAGCGCGTGCGTCTGGCCTTAGACGGCATACCGGCAAGCCCTGCGCCTGGCTGTGCCGTTTGTCGTCAGCTGCGCGCGCGCTACGCTGCTACGCTCTTACGGGTTTTGTGCGGAGCCGGCGAGCGGTTCTATCGCGACCTGCATGACGTCGCCGATCTTGACGCGTCGGGCCACATCCAGTCCCGATGTGACATGCCCGAATATCGTGTAATTATGGTCAAGAAAATGTGCGTCGTCCAGACAGATGTAGAACTGCGATCCAGCGGAATCTGGCGATTGCGCTCGCGCCATCGCGACCGCGCCTGCATCATGCCGGCGGTCGTTGAACTCGGCCTTGAGGCGATATCCTGGTCCTCCCGTGCCATCTCCACGCGGACAGCCGCCTTGAATCACAAACCCCGGCTCGACACGGTGGAAGGTGAGCCCATTATAAAATCCGTCACGCGCGAGTTTAATGAAGGACGCCACCGTGAGGGGTGCATCTTGAGGAAAGAATTGGAAGACGATGTCGCCCTGCGGTGTCGTGATCTTGGCCTGCAGCTGTTTGGCTTGCGCCGAGATACCGAGTACCTCTTGCGGCGATGGGAGTTCGCGTGCCATGGTCGCATGTTCGGTAGTTCATGGCGCGCGCCTTGTCGGCGCAGGCGTTGACACCGCACCCATGCGCATGATACGATGCGTGCCTACGCCGGTAATACCGCCGGTGCATACGAAAGGAGGGCTCGTCGATGAATAACGCAGTGCAGTCGCGCGTCACGGCTCTTCTCTCGTGCATGCGTGGGCTGGATCACGCACTCTCCGCCACTGCGAGGCGGCGCTTCTAGAAGCAACGCTGCGGCTCGACGCCGTAGACGCTGACGAGCAAGAAGCCCTCGCAGTCGCGGGGGCTTCTTCTCTATCGTCTCGTGATACGTCTGGATACGCTGGCGCAATTCGACGGCTGCATCCGGATAGCATGGACCACGACATGACTGCTACGCTCTTGTTCGACGTTGCGATGTGACAAAAGAAAGTGAGGTGAAATTGCCATGCACCAATGGTCGATACGCGATGCTGCCCTGCAACGGGGTAAGGAGCTGCGCGCCGACGCCGCTCATGCGCGACTCGTCGCCCAATCGCGACGCCTTCGCGCAACACGGCGGGGCGTGTCCGGCCGGGTACGCGTCGCGCGGGCGCTGCGCGCACTTGGATACCTCCTGCTCGACGCAGGGCACTCGCTCGAACCCGACAGCTGGCGGCCGGTCTAACAACCGGCCGCCCTGTTTTTTAGACTGCCGCTTCTTCTCGTTCTTCGGCTGCGAAGAACTGGGCCGCATATAATGATGCATACAGCCCGTCGCGGCGCAACAGCTCTGCATGCGTGCCCGACTCCACGATACGGCCACCGTCCACGACATTGATGACGTCGGCTCGCAGCACCGTGGACAACCGATGTGCGACCACGAGACTCGTGCGTCCGCGCATAAGGGGCACGAGCGCCTCTTTGATCAGCCGTTCCGACGTGGAGTCGAGCGAGCTCGTGGCTTCATCGAGGATCAAGATACGCGGATCTTTGAGCAGCACGCGCGCGATCGCGAGCCGCTGGCGCTCGCCGCCGGAGAGTTTATGGCCGCGCTCACCGACAACCGTTTTGAGCCCGTCGGGCAAACGGCTGATGACATCACTCAGATTCGCAGCCGCACAGGCGTCAAGCAGCTGTGCGTCGCTGGCGCCGGGATTGCCGTACCGTAGATTGTCTGCGATCGTGGCGTGGAAAAGATATGTCTCTTGCGTGACGATGCCGATGCTGCGGCGCAGTGATGCGAGCGTATAGTCGCGGACGTCGTGCTCATCAACGATGACGTGACCGTGCTGTGGATCGTAGAAGCGCGGCACCAGCTGCATGATGGTCGTCTTGCCGGCACCGCTTGGACCCACGAATGCGATGAGTTGCCCTGCGCCGGCACGGAACGACACCCCGTTCAGCACCGGTCGATCCGCTGCGTAGCCAAAGTGCACGTCGTCGAAAACAATCTGACCTTTGGGCGCGTCGAGCTCGATCGCGTCGGGCAGTTGCGGTGCTTCCGGTGGCATGTCGAGGTAATCGAAGATGCGCTCGAAGACGGCGAAGGCGCTTACCAGCTGCAGCTGGACGCCGACGAGCGCCGAAGCGGGACCGTATAGCCGCGCGAGATACGCCACAAACGCGACGATCGTTCCGACGCCCAGTCCGGATGTGATGGCAAGATAGCCACCGGTCAGCCAGACGATGGCTGGTCCGACGACGACGAGCGCGCCGATGAGCGCTATGAACCAGCGGCCGACCATCGCAAGTTTGATCTCAAGGTGCATGAGCTCGGTACCGGTGGTGTGAAAGCGTGCCGCTTCTTCGCGCTCGCGCACGAACGATTTCATGAGCGTGATGCCGGAAAGTGAGAGCGTCTCTTGGAGCAAGCTCTCGATACGGTCGCGCTGCTCGCGCGTGCGTTTGCGGATCCGGTACATGGCCCGGCCCACGGGAGCAAGCGGGATCACCATGAACGGCACGACCACCATGGACACGAGCGCCAGACGCCAATCCAGCCAGAAGATCGCGACCACGGTGGTGACGATCACGGCGACATTGGTGACGATCGTGACCAGCGTGCCGGTGACGACGTTGTCGATCGCGTCCACGTCGCTCGACACACGGTTCATGATCTCGCCCGTCTTGGTCGAGGTGAAGAACGCGAGTGACATGCCGTGCAGATGCTGCACGAGAGCATCGCGCATATCGCGCATGATACCTTCGCCGACGGCCGCGTTGAGGTAGCCCTGCCAGGCGCCGATGCCACTTGCGACCAGCGCTGACAGCACCATGCCGGCGACGAAGAGTGCGAGCGCATGGAGATTCTTACCAACGATCGCGCCGTCGATGATCCATTTTGTGAAGAGCGGTGGCAGTTGCCCGAGCGAGCTGGTCACCACGATCGCAAGCATGATGAGCGCGACCTGCCGCCAGTACGGCATGAAGTAGCGCGCGATACGCCGCCCGTCAATGCGCCGTGGCGGCTTGCCATCCGGGTTGAGATGCATCGAGTGCAGGATGCCGATAGGAGAGCCGGTGATCATCACCGTCTACTTGGCGAGCGTCGCTGGTTTTCCCCACGCCCGCTGGGCGCACCACTATCTGCTCATCACGAAACGCTCGACCCGCGAGCGTACGGGATCATCACCGAAGAACACCATGCCTTGCGCGATCGAATCGTGATCGCGGTCGGGCTGCTCGACGTACTCGACCACTGCGCCCGCCTGGCGCAGCGCTACTGCGAACGCTGCGGAGTCTTCTGCGGGAGCGATCACATCGTCGCGACCGTGGACCACAAGCCAAGCCGGTGGCCCTGCGTGAACGAAACGTGTCACATCATAACGGCTCCAGGTCTCAACCCGAGGGCCAAAAGCCGTATGATAAAACTGGTTGAGATACTCGGGCAACGTCGCAATCTGATCCGGTTGCGGAGGGGTGTAACCCAGGCCGGCCATCGTTATCACACCGCTGATGCGCACGCCGCTCCGAACGCGCCCAAGCTCAGGATCGAGCACCGCCAGCGCGACGATCTCGGCACCCGCCGAATGTCCCATAAGCGAAGTGCGGTCGCCGTCATAGCCATAGATCGCAGCCCTGTGCTGCGTCCAAGCGAGAGCGGTGAGCACGGAACCAGCCTGATCGCGCGCGCGGATCTGCGGCCCCATCGGGTAATTGACGTTCGCGACTGCAATACCGCAGCCCGACAAATGTCGCGCGATAACGCCATAGGTCGCTTTGTCGCCACTACTCCAGCCGCCACCGTGAACCAGTACGAGTAGCGGTTCGCCGGCTAACCGCTGTGGGACGAACAGATCGAGCACTTGTTGGGGGCTGCTGCCGTATGCGATGTTATGCAAGCGGGTGACGTCAGGTGTTGGTTGCACGCAGGGCGACGGCACTGCTTGCTGTCCGGAACGGTGCGCGCAGGCCATCGCTGCCAGCGATACGCTTACGAGGAACGCACGGCCTAGGCGCGCACCCGCCACCGCGTCACACTTCGAAGGAAGCAATATCGCCGAGCGCCTTGCGCAAACTCCCGGATGCCAGCGCAGTGACGATGACGGCGCTCGACGCCAAGCCCAACGCCACCGCGCGGTCACCGTGCACTAGCACGCGCGTTGCCCCGAGTGCGCCGGCACAGAGCGCCAGCGTGCCGACCCCCGCAAGAAACGGCAAGATCATGCGGACGCCGCGATTGATCGCGTTCGGGTTATCCCACGAGAACGACGGAAATGTGGTATCGAAGACCAGCCCGTAGCAGACCGAGCAGGCGGACATCAGCAGCGCAAAACCCAACACAGCAAACGTGGCCTTGAGATCAAAACCGTAGCCATAGGCCAGCGCAGCCGCGCCAAACGAGACGACGATCGCCGTCTGACCCCAGGCCACGACGAACTTGTCTCGCAAGATGTCCCCTGGTGTGAACGGCAACGCGCGCAGAAGCCACACCGCCCCGCGTTCGAGTGATAGCGCGGTCATGCCGGGGTTCAGGCCGGCAAGTATCGCGACGAAACCGATCTGCACCATGGCGAGTTGCACGGTCAGCGGCAACAGCGGCGTGGACACCCTATGGCCAACGAGCAAGTAGCCCACAAAACCTAATGAGGTGATGTGGCTGAACCATAGCTGCGGCGTACGGATGAATGTCCACGCATCCTTGCGGCACAATGCCACCCACGGCAGCGAACTGTGTTGCGGACGCTGCACCTTGCGCACCTGACGCCGTGCGACCGTGATCGATTCGCTCCAACCGTGAGCGAACGTCTGCGCGATGAAGGCCAAGGCTGCCGGGCACAGGACGACGGCCGCGAAAAGCAAGAAGCCGAACCAGATGAGTGCCACCTCCATTCGCCCCATGACAAGGGCTGAGAGGACATTGCCGATCCACGTGCTTGGCAACCAGACGGGCGGCGACGGCAACTGCAAGGTCGCGATGTCGCCGTTGGCACGGGCGATGCCCGAGAAACTTGCGACCCAGAAGACCGTGGGGACGATCGCTCCCAACAACCACAAAGCTTCCTTCGCTTGATGCGAGGGGACGTAGCGCAGCGCCAGGATGGTGACCGCGGCAAGCACCGCATACAGCATTGCGGGGAACACCGCTGTGCCGACGATCGCGATAGGATACGTCCAAACGCTCGCATGCGTGCCGACGAGATATCCGAGGACGAACGGCAATAAGAACGCGGCCACATAGATCTCGTTTTGCACGACGCCACTTACGAACTTGGCAACGACGATCGATGACGTCCGCAGCGGCATGGTCAAAAGACCCGGCATGTCCGCCGCCAGGTAAAGGTCTCCTAGCGCTTGTCCGAAAGCGATGAAGATGTCGGTGAACAGGTACACCAAAAACGCCCATGCCGGGATACTCCATAAGAGCCGCCAGGCGTGCGCATCGGCCAGTGCGCTTGCGCCGAAATACGTTCCGACAAAGATAACGCAGAAGAGCACGCTCCCGGCCCCGATCGCGACGGCGTACACGGCACGGCTCGACCAATCACGCTTGGCAGCGAGCGAGCGCTGGCGCACGATCTGCCAGCTCAGATACGCCATTTCGGCGGTGCTCGAGCGCGATCTCGAGGAGGCCCCGGTAACGGAGCTCAGATGATCTCCGCGAGACGGCGCTCTTCCGGCGTGCCGGTCAAACCCAAGAACAGGTCCTCGAGCGTCTCGTCACCGCGAGCGATGCGAAGCTCTGCGAACGAGCCGATCGCCACGATGTGCCCATGATCGATGATCGCGACGCGGTCGCACAGCGCTTGCGCGATCTCCATGATGTGCGTCGACATGAAGATGGCGCCGCCGGCCGCTGCCACCTCCCGGAGAATGCTCTTCAACAGTTTGGCGCTGCGCGGGTCTAAACCGACCGTTGGCTCATCTAAGAAGTAGATTTTCGGCTCGTGCAGCAGCGCGGCGCAGAGCACGACTTTCTGCTTCATCCCGTGAGAGAATCCACCAAGTAGCCCATCGGCATCGTCGCTCAATCCGAACAACTCCAGCAGCTCGCCTATGCGCCGCTGCTTTTTGGCCGCGCTCATGCAATAGACATCGCCGACGAAGTCCAGAAATTCCCACGCCGTGAGTTTGCCATAGACTTGTGGTTCGTCGGGCACGTAGCCGAATGTGCGCTTGGCCTGCAGCGGCTGTTTGACGATATCAAAACCCGCTAGACGAGCATACCCGGCACTCGGCCGCACGAGACCGGTCAGCATCTTGATGGTCGTGGTTTTCCCCGCACCATTCGGGCCGAGAAAACCGAAGATCTCGCCGGGCTCGACTGCGAACGAGATGCCGTTAACGGCTACGGTCGACCCGAAGCGCTTGCTGAGGCGGTCGACCTCGATGAGCGGCGTTGTCATGTCTACTGCTTACAATATCGGCTTTCGCTTGCAAATGAAAGAGCGGCAGCCGTAGGGCGAACGGATGCCGCTCACTTGTAGTACGTATCCAGCGGTGGAATGGTTCGACCAGGCGCTGGATGGGGCTAGGACAATCCTCACGAATGGCTGAGCACCACCTGTGGCAAAACGCAAATGGGAGATCATCTCCTCCGAATACGTGCTCGAGTCGCCGTGGTATCGCTTGCGGCGAGATGCCTGCCGCTTGCCCGACGGCACGGTAGTCGAGTCATACTACGTGCGCGAGCACGCGGGTTTCTCGGTGACGTTTGCGATCACGCCAAACGACGACGTGGTCTTCACACGCCAGTACAAACACGGCATCGGTGATTTCGTCCTCGAGCTGCCGGCCGGCATGCGTGAGCCCGGCGAGGACGCCGCGACCTGCGCGCGTCGAGAGCTCGAGGAAGAGACCGGCTACATCGCGCCCGAGTTCGAGCCCGTGGCGGAATTCACGACCGACCCGACAAGCTCGACCGGCACGTTCTCCTTGTTCATCGCGCGTAATGCCGTGCCGCATGGATCGCTGCGACCCGAAGCCACCGAGAACGTGGACACCATGCTCGTGCCGCTGCACCGCGTCCTCGACCAAGTGCGCAGCCGCCATGTTCGTGCGCAAAGCCAGGTGGCTTCCATCTACACCGCACTCGACCGCTTGGGCAAGCTTTCTTAAACGCTGTCTCCTCGTCAGACGGCCTCAGCGATCAGGCTGCTGAACTTCTCGAGGTCGATATTGCCGCCTGAAATGACTGCCACGATGGGTCCCCTGCCGGCCTGACCTGTCAGCGCGGCCGCGACCGGCAGGGCGCCGGCTCCCTCACTGATGACGCGCGCCTTTTCCGCCAACAAGCGCATCGCCCGTTTCACTTGATCGAGCGTCACGACGATGACGCCATCCACTACCGGCCGCATACGTTCCCACATGCGCGGGAACACGCTCTGCCCGCCTGCGCCATCGACAAATGATGCTGTCCACTGCGGGAACGCTTTCGGTGATCCCGCCGCGAACGATGCTGCCGCCGGCGCAGCGGTCTCGGGTTCCGCACCCCAAACCTTTACCTTCGGCCGCAGCGCGCGCATGGCACTGCCGACACCCGTGATGAGCCCACCGCCGCCGATGCCGCAGATGATCGCTTCTGTATCCGGCGCATCTTCAAGGATCTCGAGCACCATGGTGCCGTGACCGGCGATGAAGTTGTCGTCATCAAATGGATGGATAAATGTTCCCTCGACGCCGGGATAGGAACGTTGCTCGAGCGCCTTCCAGCACACCGCATAAGGAGCGAGCACGAGACGCGCCCCCAGCGCACGCATCCGCTCGAGCTTTGACGCCGGGGCGTTCTCGATCGCGAGCACCGTGCACGCCACGCCCGCTCGCCGCGCCGCATAGGCAACCCCCTGCCCCGCGTTGCCCGCACTAATTGTCCACACGCCGCGAGCACGATCGGCCGGTGGCAGCATTGCGACCGCGTTGGCGGCGCCCCGCAGCTTGTACGCGTTGATCGGCTGGAGGTTCTCAAGCTTGAGCCTGATGTCGGGCTGATCGGGCCCAAGCTCCAGCCGCACGAGCGGCGTCCTCGCAATTGTGCCCGCGATGCGTGTTCGCGCTGACTCGATCGCGGCCAGTTCGATTGGGCGCACGGGGTCAGGGGCGAGCACGGCTATGGTGCTCCGTACCGGATCTCGCCGTCGACGCAGGTCAGCATGACCCGCACATCTTTGATGGCATCGGGCCTGACATCTTCGAGCCGCTTCTCCAGCACGACGAGGTCGGCAGCCATGCCGGCACGCAGGCGTCCGGTCTGCTGTTCTGCGTACGAAAGCTTTGCGGCGTCGCACGTGTATGCGCGCAGCGCCTCTTCGATCGTCATGCGCTCGCTCGCAACGTGATGGTTCACTAAACTATGGATGCCGAGCAGCGCGGACATTTTGGTGATGGGACTGTCCGAACCTCCGCATACGATGCAGCCCTGGTGTTGCGCCGTCCGGCAAAGGTTCATGCCCGTGGCGCGCGAGCCCAAGCGCTGTTCGTACATGCCGCGCTGGCCGCCCCACAAGTAGTCGAAGGCAGGCTGCATAGACAGGAAGAGCCCGATGCGAGCAGCGCGTTCGATGTGGTCAGGGCGTGCGATTTCAAAGTGATCGATCGAGGGCCGCAGACTCTGCAGCGAGCCTCGCTTCCGTGCGACCTCCTCCCATGCCGCGATAGCCTGCTCGATGGCGACGTCGCCGATGGCATGGACGCCCGGCGACAAACCTGCTTCGGCGGCTTCTTCGAAGAGCATGGCGAGCTGCTCGCGATCCAGGTAGAGCAATCCTTTCCCGGAGCCATCGACATAGGTGTCTGACACGGCGGCCGTGCGCGACCCGATCGATCCGTCGACGAAGATGTCACCCCCGAAAACCTTGTTGCCAAGGCGTCGCGCTTTCTCAACGCTCGTCGTGCATGATTTTGAGACGACGTGCAGCGGCAGGACGGCGTTGTCGATGTAGATCTCGGCAAGCTCCTCATAAGATCGCTCGCCCTCGATGACATTGTGCAACGTTGTGATGCCCGCGGCCAACGCGTTTTGCGCAGCGGCGCGGTCAGCACGCCGCAGCGACGTTCGCGGAAGCGTTTGTACGAAGTCGGCTTGCGCCGCGTAACTCACGGGGCCACGCAGCGTGCCTGTCGGCTCGCCATGCGCGTCGCGGTCGACGCCCTCGGCCCTCGGGTCGACACCAAGGAGGGCGAGGGCAGCCGAATTCGCGACGCATGAGTGGCCGTCAACTCTGGAGACCACCGTGGGCTTTGTATTGGTCGTCGCATCAAGCTCCTGACGTGTTGGCAGCCGCGCGTCCGCGAGTGTCGTCTCATCGACATTGCCCGCATAGATCAGCTCTTCACTGCGCGCAAGGACACGGAGACGGTCGAGCACAGCAGTTACGCTGCGGCATGGCCCGAGGTCGTGGTCGCCCGTCAACAAGCCTGTTGCGGTGA
>JAFANK010000057.1 GCA_019232725.1 Vulcanimicrobiota bacterium
TGGGCATGCAAGCAAGGTCAATGCGACGAGCGCGGACGCATACCCGACGCCCGTGATCGGGAGCATGAACGCGAGCACCGCAAGGCTCGGCACGACACGCAACCCGGTCACCACTGCGACGATGCTCCGGCCGGCCGGCGCGTGCGCCGTCCATATGCCAAGCGGTACGCAGGCTAACAGCGCGATCCCGAGTGCGCTCGCCGAGAGCGCGATGTGCTGGCGCGTCGCAAGCGCAAGATCCGGAAGATGCGCGAGCGCGTACGACCATGTCTGTTGCACGATCATGTGAGCGCAAGCCGCTTCTGCGGGACCGGCGGCGAACCCCGCAGATTCTGGTCGCGCGCCGGGAGGCGAGGTGCATCGCCTCGCCAACTAGAGGTTCGCATGGAAGTCTACTTGTTGCGACATGGGATCGCCCAAGAGCGGGATGCAAAGAAGTATCCCGATGATCGTCTACGGCCGTTGACGATTGAAGGGACCGAGCGCATGCGTGAGATCGTGCGCGGCATGCTCAAACTGGGTGTTGAATTCGACGCCGTCTTCGACAGCGGTTTCACGCGCGCGCGCCAGACAACCGAGATCGTCACTGACGCCTATCGCATCGACAATGCCGATATCACGACGACGCCCGCGCTCGAGCCGGATCGCGACGCGGCTGAGGTGTTCGCGCTCTTGGAGTCGCACAAAGCCGCGCGTCGCGTCCTCTTGGTCGGGCACGAGCCGCAACTGAGCCTGGTCCTCGCCTATCTCAGCGGTGGGCGAGACGGCGATGCATTCGATTTCAAGAAAGGTGCGCTCGCACGAGTCGACCTGTCAGCGCTCAAGCCGCGCAGCGGTATGCTCGTCTACCTGCTGCCGCCCAAGGTGCTGCGCAAGATCCGCTGATTTTCGAGTGCAGGCGTGGGTCGCGACGTTTTGTCGCGACCTTAACTTGGCGGCGCCTTGAGCCGCTCCCGAGCCCGCGCAAGCTCATCGATCACGCGAGCATCGGTCACTTCACCGAACATGAAGTAATAGCGGCCGACGGCGAACGGAAGATCGCGCGGTGCGACGAGCACCACGAGCTCATCGCAATGGGGTCGCAGATTGGCAGCGCAGTCCGCGGGCGCGACGGGCACGGCACAGGTGACAAAGCTCGCGCCCATCTCGCGCACGGCATTGACCGCGCACATCATCGTCGCCGAAGTCGCGATGCCATCATCGACCACGATCGCCGGCCGGCCGTCGACGGCGAGCGGCGCCGTCTCACCGCGCAGACGGTCCTCGAGGCTGCGTGCCTGTTCGCTCGCGCGGGCGAAAAGCGACTGCACGGTCGCAGCCGGCAACCCACCGGCGTGTTCTGTGGCGACGGCCTGCCCGTGGCTTGCGACCGCACCGATCGCAAGCTCGGGCTGCATAGGGTGTCCGACTTTGCGGATGACGACGACATCAAGCGGTAATCGCAGCGCCTCGGCAACCGCGCCCGCCACCACCACACCACCCCGCGCGATGCCGAGGACGATCGTACCCGGATGCGGCCGCAGGACCCGCGCAAGAGCTGAGCCTGCAGCCCGGCGGTCGAGGAACGGAAGATGCGGCTGTTGCGCGGACTCCTCCACATGAGCGGCTTCGACCGCGACCGGGAAGCCACCGCTTAGAAGCGCAGAGGCTCGCCTCGCTCCGCGCCTGATGCGAGCGGCCGGACCCCGAATTGCCGGCCGTACTTTTGCTCGACGATATAGTGGTTGATCTGGGCTTGGTCGGTGTCGGGCATTGCGACGAAGCGCAACCCGTAGCGGGTCTGATAGCCGCTATTCTTGCTCAATGCGTACACGACGCGTGCGCGCGTATCGAGACGGCGACCGACGCCCAAGCTCATGAGCAGGCTGACGGTGTCGCCGGGCCGCATGCGCGCATGCGTCCGCACGCAGGCGCCGCCCGCCGAGATGTCTTCAAGGATGCCTTGTTGATCTTGCGACCACTGCGTCCGCAGGCGGACGGGTTCGCTGATCATGAGGCGCGGATGGGCTCGCGGCCGGCGCATCGTCGCCGTCTTTTGGAATGCCCGACGCAGAGAAGTCAAAAATGGCACGACCGCGTTCATACCCCCCAAAGCGGGACTGAGTGTCGGTCAGTTTATTGTACGGCTAGCGCTTGGTCCCTTCACCCGGTAACCTGTACTAGGACCGGCTCGCCGAATTAGTCCGTTCAGCCTATCCGCCGCGGCAGCAACTCTCCGGACGTCATGAGGTTGCCGTCGAGGACGAACGAGCTCATCCTCAGGTTTCTCGCAGCGCGCTTGAAGCGCGACAACGTCGATGCGACAGCCGAGAAGGTCGGCAACGCGGTCCGGGAGCTGCAGAGGCCAATCACCGTCAGCGTGACTTCTGGGTCTGGACGCCCCGTCGGCGTGTGGGCCTCGATGAGCGGCAGCTCGCGGCTCACGTGGAGCGAGGCGACCTTGCGTTCAAACTCGCCGATGACGGCCGTGGCAAGCTGTTCAACGCGCTGCTCAGCGCAGAGCACCACG
>JAFANK010000189.1 GCA_019232725.1 Vulcanimicrobiota bacterium
GACGCGCCAGCACATCGCGCTCTCGGCGAGCGCACTCGGGATCGCGCTGTTAGCCTGCGTACCGCTTGGCATATGGACGGCGCACGCACCGGCCGGGCGGAGCATCGTCGCAGCGGTGACTGGGCTGCGCGTCGTGCCGAGCCTTGCGGTGCTCGCATTCATGCTCCCG
Source organism: Vulcanimicrobiota bacterium (assembly GCA_019232725.1). Taxonomy (GTDB): domain Bacteria; phylum Vulcanimicrobiota; class Vulcanimicrobiia; order Eremiobacterales; family Eremiobacteraceae; genus JAFANK01. Next base: position 170 of record JAFANK010000189.1, read on the forward strand.
ATCACGGGCGTCGGGTATGCGTCTGCGCTTGTCGCATTGACCTTGCTTGCATGCCCTCCTATCCTCATCAACACGGACGTCGCATTTCGCGGCGTTGAACCAGCGGTGATCGAAGCGGCCAATGGCATGGGGATGCGCGGCGCGCAGGTGCTGCGCCGTATCGAATATCCGCTGGCTTTACCGGTCATGATCGCCGGCCTGCGGACGAGCACGATCGAAGTCATCGCATCAGCGACGCTGGCGGCATTCATCGGCGGGGGCGGCCTAGGCACCTTGATCCTCGACGGCCTTGCCAATAACGACATGCGCCAGCTCGTGCTCGGTGGTGGCACAGTCGCGCTTTTGGCCATCGCTGCAGAATCGCTCATCGGCATATGGGAGCACCGTACGGCACCACGGTATGGGAGAACAAGCGGTGTCGCATGACATGACGCGGGCGCGAGCGATCACGATCGCTTGCGGCTTGGCGTTATTCGGTTGTGCCAAGCGCTCGGGCCTTGGCGTGGGCTCGAAAAATTTCACCGAAGAGCTGTTGCTGGGTGAGATGTACGCCCGCTTGCTGGAACACGCCGGCATCGCGGTCGACCGCAAGCTCAACCTCGGCGGTACGCAGATCGCGATGGCGTCGCTGCGCCGTGGCGACATCGCGTTATATCCTGAGTATACCGGAACGGCGCTATTGACCGAGCTGCAATTGCCGCCGATGCACGACCGGATGGCGGTCTACGACGTCGTCAAGCACGCATATGCAAAACAGTTCAACCTTGTCTGGTTGGACCCCGCGCCGATGAACGACACGCAGGCGCTTGCGACGACCGCCGCTACGGCACAGCGGCTACGGCTCTTCACGCTGTCGGACTGCGCGCGCCTTGCTCCGCAGCTACGGCTGGGAGCGGTCCCTGAATTCACCGATCGCCCTGATGGCCTTCCTGGTTTGCAGCGCTCCTACGGTGGCTTCAACTTCTCCAGCATCAAGTTGATCGACATCGGGCTCAAATACAAAGCATTGCTGCAGGGCCAAGTCGACGTGGTCGTCGCGTTCGGCACCGACGGCCAGCTCAGCGCGGATAAGCTCGTCGTGCTCAAAGACGACAAGCGTTTTTTTCCGCCGTATCAAGTCGCTCCGGTCGTGCGCGCGGACGCGCTGGCGCATCAGCCTTCCATCGCGCCGACGCTCAACCGGCTAGCGCCCTTGCTCACGGATGAGGTCATGCGCGGCCTCAATTGGCGAGTCGACGGCGGCCATGAAGAACCTGCCGATGTGGCAGCCGATTTTCTCGGCGGTGCCGGCCTGATGCGGCGCTGACATCGTGAGCGCACCGCGCGGCATCCGTTTCGATCGGGTCGTCAAAGCATATCAGCCCGGGCAGCAAGCGGTGGACGATGTCTCGCTTGCGGTCGAGCCCGGCCGCTTTGTCGTGCTGCTCGGCCCTTCGGGATGCGGGAAGACGACCTTGCTCAAGACGGTCAACCGTCTCGTCGAACCGACCAGCGGCTCGATCAGCATCGACGGCGTGGACGTCAGCGCCACCGAGCCTGTCGCGCTACGGCGCGGGATCGGCTACGTCATCCAGCAAGTCGGCCTTTTCCCCCACATGACGGTTGCGCAAAACGTCGCTGTGGTTCCCTCGCTGAACGGCTGGCCGCTGCAGCGCCAGGAAGCGCGCGTCCACGAGATGCTCGAGCTCGTGCATCTGCCGGCGCACGAGTTCGGGGCGCGTTTCCCGCGAGAACTCTCTGGGGGGCAGCAGCAACGGGTCGGACTTGCACGCGCGCTGGCGGCGGATCCCAACATTCTGCTGATGGACGAACCGTTCGGCGCGTTGGATGCGATCGAACGCACGCGGTTGCAAGGAGAGCTCATAGCACTGCAACGGCAATTGCGCAAGACGGTGTTGTTCGTGACGCACGACGTCGATGAAGCCCTCCGGATGGCGGACGCCATCGTCGTCATGCGCACAGGGCGCGTGGTGCAATACGGCACACCCCTTGAGATCATCGCGCGGCCGGCGGATGCTTTTGTCAGCGAGCTCACGGGCGGCCACGATCTGGTCCGTCTCCTCGGCTTGATGCGTGTCGCCGATGTGCCACTTGCGCATGACGGCGAAGGACCCGACCCTGGAGCAGCGATCGGACTGCAAGCGGATCTGCGAGCTGCGCTCTCGGCGATGCTCGCTGCGGGAACAGCGCGCCTAGCGGTAAGAGGCGATGACGGGGCGGCTGCGGGTACGCTCACCTTCGAAACCATGATCCAAGCGGCGCGTGCCGCGACTGGAAAGGCTCCGCCGTGAGCTACTTGTTCCGTCATCTCGACGTGGTCGCGCGACTGAGCGGCGAGCACGTCCGGTTGGTCGGGGTATCGCTTATGATCGCTCTCGCCATTGCGGTGCCCGTGGCCGTCGCCATCACGAGGCGGCCCTGGCTCGCGCGACCCGTGTTCGGCGTCTTCAGTCTCGTGTACACGATACCGAGTCTCGCGCTCTTCGCGCTGCTCATCCCCGTGTTTGGCCTCGGCTTTTGGACAGCGGTCGCCGGGCTCGCCGCCTACGCGCAGATGGTCCTCGTGCGCAACACCGTTGCTGCGCTTCGCGGTATCGAGCCCGCCGTCTTGGAGGCTGCACACGGCATGGGCATGAGCGACCGTCAGATCTTCTGGCGTGTGCAGCGACCGCTCGCGATGCCGGTCTTCATCGCCGGCGTGCGGGTCGCGACGGTCTCGCTCATCGGCATCGCGGCCATAGCGGCGTGGATCAACGCCGGCGGGTTGGGCACGCTCGTGCTCGATGGGATCGAACACGATTATCCGCAAAAGGCGCTCGCCGGTGCGTTGGCAGCGGTCCTGCTCGCGGTGGTCGCCGATCAGGGCTTGCGCATGCTCGAACGGCGCCTCGCGCGCTAAGGCGCGCAGCGCAGCAGATTACAGGCAAAACGGCCGGCGTCATCTGTCCATGTTTGTTCGAGAGCAAAACCGCTCTCGCGCGCGAGCCGCTCGACGTCGTCGCGCGAGAACTTGTAGGATGATTCCGTGTGGATCGTCTCAGAGCGCCCAAAGCGCACCGAAAGGTCGAGCTCGTCGATAGCAACCGTCTGATCGGTTTGGCTTTCCAGGTGCATCTCGATTCTGCCGGCCTCTGCGTCGTATCGGGCGCGGTGCGCGAATCTCCCGATGTCGAAATGACCACCCAATTCGCGATTGATGCGCCCGAGGATGTTGCGGTTGAATGCGGCAGTCAACCCGATAGCATCGTCGTAGGCTGCCTCAAGCACGGCGGGATCCTTTTTCAGATCTGTTCCCAAAAGCAGCGCATCGCCGCTGCGTGACGCCGCGCGCACAGCGCGTACCAGACGCAGCGCTTGCGGCGGGTCGAAGTTACCGATGTTGGATCCCAAGAAGAGAGCGAGCGTTCGTCCATTTGATTGCGACGGTTGATCCGCCGAAAGCTGGCGTAAACCATCGTAATAGTCGCCTTGATAGCTGCGCACCGCAAGCGCGGGGTATTGGGAAGCAAGCGCTTTGGCAGTCGCCAGAAGCACGGTCTCGGAGATGTCGATCGCGCTGTAGGAGAGCGCACCTCGGGTGAGGCCAGCCTCGATCAGGAATCGCGTTTTGAGCGCCGTACCGCTGCCAAGCTCGACAAGCCGCGCGGGCTCGACCAGCGCCACGATCTCCGCCGCTCGCGCGGTGAGGATTTCGGCTTCTGCTCGGGTGAGGTAGTACTCGGGCAAAAGACAGATCGCTTCAAACAGCGCCGATCCCAATTCATCGTAGAAGTACTTCGGCGGTAGCGTTTTGGGGCGGGCGGTAAGGCCTGCACGCACGTCGTCGGCAAATGGCATCGCCGCTCATTCGAAGGCGGGGGAGCTATCGCTTTAACGAAGTGGGACGCAGCAGGAACGGCACGCCGCATCGGCCTACCGTCTCGCGATGGAGCGCTTGTTGCAACTCGATGACGGCGCGCAGACGACGCTCGAGTCATGGGGCTCGCGCGGTCCCGTGGTCATCTGTATCCATGGTATCACGAGCTCCCGAAAAGCATGGGTACGCACCGCGGAATCGTTGCAGTCCACGTGCAGGATCTTCGCCTACGATCAGCGCGGACACGGTGACAGCGCACGCGTGCAAGGCCCGATGACGCTCTCGCGCTCGCTCGACGACGTGCGTGCGGTTGCACGCGCGATCGGTGAGCCGGCCGTGCTCATCGGTCATTCCTGGGGTGGTGCCGTGGCGTTGCTCGCCGGGAGAGAGCCGTTCGCCCGAGCGGCGGTGGCGATCGATCCGATGGTGCGTGTCGAACCAGGCAGCTGGCGCCGCGAGTATCTCGACGACACCGAAAGCGACTTGGCACTCGAGCGTGGTGAACTCGAACGACAACTGCGTGAGCGCTTGACGGCCTGGGCCGAACACGACATCGTCGGCAAGTTGCATGCGGTTCGCGAGATGGACGCGCGTGCCATCGCTCGTCTTGGAAGTGAGAACGAGGTGGACGCGGGCCGCTGGGATCTTCGGCAGATCGTGGACGAGTATCCGAAACCGCTGCTCGTCTTGGCGGCTGGCCCTGGTGAATCGGTCATGTCAGATGAGGATATCGAGCGCATCCGCGCGCGCGGAGGGCCCAACGTCCGGTTGGAGATCCTCGCGGACCAGGGGCACAATCTGCATCGCACGGCATTCGCGCGATACATCGATCAAACCAAACGTTTTATCGAGGAGTACGGTTGAGGACAAGGCGGCTTGAAAAAGATAGGGCGCGATAGATATCGCGCCCTGCTGTGTCAGCGGGTGACTGTTATCGGGCGACCGCTTGATGCAGCTCGTGCAGATCCTCGAGCGTGTTCAGCGTGACCGCGTCTTTGACATGGTGCTGAGATGAGCCCATGTCCTTATGCATCGTGGAAGCTTTCTCATCAGAGTGATGGTAGCCCAAGATCGC
>JAFANK010000198.1 GCA_019232725.1 Vulcanimicrobiota bacterium
TGCGAAGCGTGCATTGGCCCTTGTGGTCGTACCGCTATCTCACCGCGGCCTTTAGCCTGATCGGGATCGCGGCCACGTGGGGCATCGCGCGGCGTTGCTTCGGTGATGTGGCGGCGGCGGTCGCGGCCGTGGCGCTCGCGCTCCAGCCGGCGCTCATCGAATTCGACCGGCTGTACCGCATGTATGCCGTGCTGGTCGCGCTCGGTGCGCTGTCATGGTGGCTTTTATTGCGTGCGATGGACGCTTCGGGCCGTGCGCGCATCTGGTGGTGGCTTGCCTATGGCATAAGCGCGATCGCTCTGCCATACGTGCAGTACTTCGGCGCGCTCGTCGTCGCGAGCCAAGCGGTGTATGCGCTCACTCGACTGCGCACTGCATGGCCGGCGTTGGTTGGGGCTGCAAGCGCGACGGCGGCGCTTATCCCGTGGGCGTGGGCGGTCAAGATACAGTATCCGAATGGCGGCTACGTCATCCGTCTGGACTCACCGGAATTCTCGTGGCCACACGTCATCCGCGCGAGCGTGGCGTACGGCTTGCCTATCGACTGGATGTTGAAGCCGGCATTTGATCCCGTCTTCGCGACGGTAGTGATGCTGTTGCTGGTCGCCGGCCTCTACCTGGGTCGCAAGACCGTGCTACCGTTTTGGCTGGCCCCGATCGCAATCCAGGTCGCTGGCTCGCTGCTCAGCGGCAAGGATCTCGTGATCCCGCGGTACCTGTACGTGTACGTCCCTGCTTTCTGCATCGGGTTCGGCGCTGTGGTCGCGTTTTTACTACAGACTAAGTTCCGGGTGATCGGCGCGGTCCTCGTCGCGGCATACGTCGGTCTGAGCGCGATCAGCGTCTACGATCTGCTCTTCGTGCCGTTCTACCAGTTCCCGAATTGGTATGAGATCAACAACCTGGTCTTCCCGCGCGAGCAGCGCGGTGACCTTATCGTGATGGACCAAGGTGCGGAGTATTGGGTCGTGCGTGACTTCACGGCATTTCGCGGTCACGAGATGGGCACGCCGGCGCTGCAATCCGATCTTCCCGCGACGATACGCTGGCTCGACGGCTATCCGAAACGTAGAGTGTGGTACATCGAAAACCAGCCCGATTTCACGGATCCACATCGTCTGATCGAGCACGCGCTTTCCCGGACACGCCCGGTGCTCGGCCGATGGCGCCAAGCGCGTGCATTCCGCGAAGACGTCGTGCGTGTGGTGCTCTACGGTGAGCGCTTGCCACCGCCACGCCGCTCGAAAAGGGTGGTCACCACGACGTCGCCGTAACCGGCCTGCGTCGAGCGCCAGGTCGTGTGCACTGGATGCGATCTTGCCAATGCCGTGTAGGCGAGCGCCTGAGGATCGGGGAGTTGCGATTGGTAATCGATGAGCCAGACGCGACGCAGCTTCGCCGCCTGTGCGCCGTATGCGGCCGCATCCTGTGGGTCCGTGACTAAGAACAGTGGCCGGTTACGCGTCACGGGCGACCCGATGAGCACGTAGTACACCATCGAGCTATCGAACACGACGCCGTCACTCGGTTGCATGCGCGACTCCAAAAAACCGCGATACACTGACCAATCTATCGGCATGTATGTGCCGACGAATCGCTTGTCGAGCGTGCCGGCCAGCGTCAACCCCATGAGCACCGTGGCCAACGCTATCGCCGCGACACGAGCCCTGCTCGCAGCGATCGTCTGGATGACGATGACGAGCAGTATCGCCAACACGGGGATTGCTTGCAGCAAGTAACGCTGTCCAAGCAGCAACTTGCCAGAGGCGATCGAGTACGCGACCTGCAGCAATATCGGCGTCAAAAGCGCGATGACAAGCCAGCGACGCTGCGCGATCGCGATGAGCACGCCTGCCACGATGGCGAGCCACAATCCCGCGATGACGAACGGTGACAGCTCGATCGCGGTGGGCAAGCCGTCGATCAAGAGCACGGGCGGCGCCTGCAGCATGTCGAACCAGTGGCCGTGGAGCGCATTGTACGCAGTGCCGCCAAGCGGATACTGCACGAGCAGGACGGGTACCCAAGGTGCGAAGAGCACGAGCGCGACGAGCACCGCAACCCAAAAGCCAGCTCTCGGCGGACGCAAGGATGCGCCGTATATGACCTGCGCGGCAAGTGTGAAGAACGCGAGATACTGTGTGTAAAGCAAGACTGTCAAGCAGGCGGCGTAGGCGGCCCAGCGCGCGGGCCATTGCGGCTCATCCGTTGCCCACAAGAGCAGCGCCCACGAGAGCATGCAGGCCGACCACAGCAGCGCGTACATGCGGAAGAAACCGTCGTAGAAGACGAGGCTCGGGTTGAACGCGACCAAGAACGCGACGAGCGGTGCCCACGAGCCGACTGCGCGGCGTGCCACGGCATAGGTCGCGAGCACCCCGATGACGCCCGCGAGAGCGCAGACAACGCGGAAGAGATATGCTTTCGATGTGAGACCGAAGAGCACGTGGCCGATGACGTAGATAAGCGGGGGATGGAAGTCGCCCGTTTTGAGTAGCTCGACGATCTGGTGCAGCGGGTGCGAGGCGATGAAGAATGTGAACGCCTCATCCGGCATCGTGCTGTGTGCGAAGAGACCGTAAAAGCGGATAAAGACCGCACCGGCGGCGATTGCGACGAGAAGAGCCCGTTCGCGGGACGTGGGCACTGGGCCGTGGCCTTCTCTACTCACTGGTCTTAGTTTTCGGCAAGAGCGGTGTGACGACCATCACGACCAAGCCGATGCAATATATAACGGCCGCTTTTTGCGGTCTAACAGGCAGCACAATGGGCAATTATGTAGTCGGGGGCATGTGACGGTGTATATCACAAGCGCTATGCGATCAAAAGAAAAAGGTTTTACGCTCATCGAGCTGATGATCGTGATCGCAATCATAGCAATACTGGCGGCCATTTTGATTCCGAACTTCCTGCATGCTCGCGCTGAGTCGGTCACTGCAGCCTGCGAGGGCAACCAAAAACAGCTGGCCACCGCCGAGGAGGAGTATTCGGTGGATAATGGCGGCGCATACGCGAGCTTGGCTGTGTTGACGACGCCATATCTGTCGACGACGATCACCGATCCGGTGAAAAAAGGCAACGCATACACCGTGACCATACCGGGTACGGGATCGAACGGTTCGTACCAGATCGCAGATGCCGGCAACCACGATACGACGACCACGACAAATCTGACGACCACGACTGGCACCGCCTGTGCGACGTGCGCGAGCATCGTCTACGCACAAGCGTCGGGCATTCACGGCAAGTAACCGACCGGTCCCCAGGACCAAAAACCCTCGGCCGGCGCCCGTTCTAAAACTCGAACGAACCACCCATGTATCCGATGATGATATATGAGGCCGGCTCAGCTTGAGGTGTGGCATATGTCACGCTAATCCGGGTCTACGCCGGACCCACTTGGGCATTTACCTAAGTGGGGGAGAGGGCACTGTAGACGCGCTTCCCGGTTTTTCGCGGGTGTGGAATGCTCGCGAGGGCGCGGCGCCGGACGCAAATCCGGCGTCCCTTGATGGGCAAAGAACTCGTCCGCTCACTCAGTGAATTCACATCAAGCGAAAGGGTTATCATCTTCATGAAGAAACTGCAAAAGGGCTTCACGCTCATCGAGTTGATGATCGTGATTGCCATTATCGCCATTCTCGCAGCCATCTTGATTCCGAACTTCCTGCACGCCCGTGCGGAGTCGGTCACGGCGGCCTGCGAAGGCAACGAGAAGCAGCTCGCGACGGCCGAGGAAGAGTACTCGGTCGACAACGGCGGCGCGTATGCATCACTCGCGGTCCTGACGACCCCCTACATCTCGACGACGATCACCGATCCGGTGAAAAAGGGTAACGCCTACACCGTGACGATCCCGGGTGCCGGCTCCAACGGTTCGTATCAGATCTCGGACGCTGGTGGCCATGACACGACAACCACGACCAACCTCTCGCAAACCGGCGGCGCAGCCTGCACGACTTGCGCGAGCATCGTGTACGCTCAAGCCTCGGGTATCCACGGTAACTAGACGCCCGTAGGGCCAAACGTGATAGAGCCGGCCGGCAACGGCCGGCTCTGCGCTTTTTGCGGTCGCCTCAAGTGAGCGCCGTCACACCTGCCCTCGCCTTGTACTGGACGATACAGAAGGTGGGCATTTGAGTACATGGAGGACGGCGCGCGCAACATCATGGTCCACGTGACGGCGACACGGCGAGGCTTCACGCTCATCGAGCTGATGATCGTGATCGCGATCATCTCTATCCTTGCGGCTATCCTCATCCCCAACTTCATGCACGCCCGAGCGGAGTCAGTGACATCCTCATGCGAAATGAACGAAAAAATGCTTGCCACAGCAGTGGAGGAGTACTCAGTCGATAACGCCGGCGCGTATCCGACGCTCGCGACGCTGACGACGCCGTACCTTACGACGGTGCCGACCGATCCCGTGAGAAAAGGCAACGCCTACGGGATCAACACAACGGTCAGCGCCACGTACGGTTCGTATGAGGTCTACGACGCGGGCGGTCACGACTCCACAACGTTGACGACTGTCATCCAAGAGGGCACAACCAGTCCGTGTTCGACCTGCACCACCGTGTTGTGGGACCAGAACTCGGGCGTACGAGGAAATTAGCGGACCGGGCACGCACGAGAGCGCGTGCCTAGCGGATTGCTCGTAGCGATCGCAGGCCTTGTCGGGCTTGCGATCGGTTCGTTTCTCAACGTGGTGATCTACCGCGTACCCCGCGACGAATCGATCTCCTTTCCGCCGTCGCATTGCACGGTCTGCGGGCACCTGCTGTCCGCCGGCGACAACGTGCCCGTCATATCATGGCTTGTCTTGCGGGGGCGCTGCCGCTACTGCGGCGATCCGATCTCCAGCCGCTATCCCCTGGTCGAGCTCATGACCGCGGCCTTATTCGTCGTGTCCGTGTTGCGTTTCGGCGCGAGCCTCCAGACGCTCGCTGCCGCGGTCCTCAGCGCCTATCTCATCGTCACGGTGTTCGTCGACATCGACCACTTGTTGATCCTTGACGTGGTCACGGTACCTGTTGCCATCGCGGCGCTCATCATTGCGCTCGTGCAAGGTCAAGCGCTGCCGGCGCTGGCGGGCGCCGCCACGGGCGCAGCCTTGTTCGGCCTGCTGTACATTGTGACGCGGGGCACAGGCTTGGGCCTTGGAGATGTCAAGCTTGCCGCCTGTCTTGGCCTCTTCATCGGGTGGCCCAACACGCTTGCTATGTCTGCGGCATCGGTCGTCATCGGTGCCATTATCGCTGTGCCGCTGCTGGTCGCGCGCAAGCGCCGTGGCCGTGATGTCGTGCCCTTCGGGCCATTTCTCGTGCTGGGTGCCTTGATCATGACGTTCGCGCCGGCGCTTGTGCTTGGGCCCTATCAAGCCTATCAGGAGTTCTTGTTCCGGCGTGCTAGCGGGTTGTAGGTGCGGACTATTGATGTGACTGCCGATACTAGGGGTTGAAGCGCAAGTTGTGTGCATGCGCGACGCGGCCTTGAATGTAATCGCCGCGATTTTCCTATCGGAGTCGAAACGACGTGCAGAGAACATCGGAAAAACCGCTCGACGCAAGCCTCCTCAAGAAAGTCCCGCTGTTCGCAGAATTCGGCGATGAAGAATTAGGCGCTGTCGCGGCGCTCGTGCAGACCCGGCGGTTCGCCAAGCACGCGGTGCTCGTGTATGAAGGCGATCCCGGCGACGCGCTCTACATCGTGGTGAAGGGCAATGTCGCCGTCACCCGATTGTCCAACGAAGGCAAAGAAAGCATCTTATCGATCCTCAAAGAGGGCGACTTCTTCGGCGAGATGGGCGTGCTCGATGCATCGCCCCGATCCGCCACCATCAAAGCGCTCGGAGAAGTCGAAGTCGCGATCCTCTCGCGGCGCGACTTCCTCGACATGCTGGCGCGCAGCGCGCAGATGAGCTTGCGGCTCGTGCTGACGCTGTCGTCACGCTTGCGGGCGACGAACCAGGCCATCCAAGCAGCTTCTTATCAAGACATTCGCACCCGGCTCGCGTCGCTGTTGCTCAACTTGGAGAAGAACTTCGGCGAGCGTGTCGAGGGCGGCACGCGGCTCACGCTCCGTCTCACCAATCAAGAAATGGCGAACATGATCGGCACGACGCGCGAGACGGTGAATCGCATGCTCAATCGGTTCTGGGATGAGAAGCTCATCGACATGCGCACCGCTAACGTCGTGATCACCGAGCACGATAAGCTGCAGGCGATATTGCGCTAAGGCGCGTCCATCGTCTGGACATATCGCGGCAATGCATGCCGCGTACAAGAGTGGCCGGACGCAGGCGTCCGGCCTTCGCTTTTCCAGCCGAGGCTGTGTCCCGGTTTGCGGGCATCGAGTGCAAATGGCGCCCTGGCGCACATCCAAGCCGTCCACCCGCAACATGCGAATAAATGTTCTAAATTCCACCTAATGGGTGCCGATGAACCCTAGTGAGGTTGACTCTTGGAGGCCCCATCCACAAGCATTTGGCGGGATGGATACGAGAGGCTAGGCGTCTATGTCGTTCCTTGGTAAGTTCTTCTCCCGCGGCGGGAACAAATACGTCGGGATCGACTTCGGCTCGCATGAGCTGAAGGCGGTGCAGTTCGGCGGCTCGTCGCGCGGCGCGGTGCTCGAGCACGTGTATCGTGTCAGCACGCCCGCCAATGGGATCAAGGACGGCGTGGTCAGCGACCCGCAGCTGGTCGGCGAAGCGCTTCGCCAACTCGTCGCTGACGGCGCGTTCACCGCGCGCAAGACGATAAGCGCAGTCTCGGGCCCGACCGTGGTCGTCCGTCAAGTGACGATGCCGGTCATGAGCGAGCGCGAGTTGCGCGACTCGACGAAGTACGAAGCCGAACGATTTCTCCCCTATTCCGTCGATGAAGCGCAGATCGACGCCAAGATCCTCGGCAAAGCAGATGATGGGCAGAACATGGACGTGCTCATCGTCGCGGCCCAAAAAGACCTCGTCACCTCGCAGATGAGCGCGCTGCAATTCGCCGGCCTGACGCCGTCGGTCGTCGAAGTCGAGCCGTTCTCCATGGTGCGCGCGATGATCGCGTCAGACGACCCGCAGTACGAGCAGAACATCGCCCTGATCAACGTGGGTGCTGCATCGACCAGCATCAACATCACGAAGGGCGGCCACGTGCCCTTCACGCGCAACGTCCCCATCGGCGGCAACGCGATCACCAAGGCGATCGCGAACGGCCTCAACGTGTCGATGGAAGACGCGGAGAAGATGAAGCGCGAGAAGGCGCGGATCCTCTCGCAGCAAGACACGGGCCCCGTGCCGCCTACCGTCACACGCATCTTCAACGTCATCACGCCGCCGCTCACCGAGCTCGTCACCGAGGTGCACAAATCGCTCGATTACTTCCGCACGCGCTTCCGCGGCGAGACGATCGAATCGGTGATCTTGGGCGGCGGGTCGAGCCGCTTGGAGAATCTGGATGCGTTCTTGAGCCACGAGCTTGGATTGCCGGTCGTGCTCGCGAGCCCGCTCGAGCGCTCCATCCACGACCCGGCGGACTTCCCTGCCGATTTCTTGCGCGATGCCGGACCGTCCATGATCGTCGCCGCGGGTTTAGGCAAGCGCGATCTGGCGAGCGACGGCCGCGCTGGCGCCGCCGCGTGACGCACGAGGAGCACTCGCTGTGATCGATATCAACCTCCTTCCATCAGCACAACGGCGGTCGGTCCTCACCTTCGATCGCACCTTCGCCATGGGTCTGTTGATCCTGGCGGTGCTGGTCGTGGGCATCATCGTGTTCGATGTGTACGAGCGTTATCAAATCGCGAGCCTCAACTCGCAGATCGACAACGAGCGGCAGACGGTGACCAAGCTGCAAGACGACGTCAAGCAGGTCACTGACCTCAGAGACCAGGCCCAGCAGCTGCGCGCCAAAGCAGACTTGCTGGAACGTGTCAAGCAAAGCCCGACCCAGGTGGCCGAGATCCTTTCCGACATCGCAAACAACACGCCGCACGGCGTGTGGTACTCGAGCGTGACGGTCGCGCATCCGACCAACGGCGGCTCCGTGACGCTTGCCGGTGATACCTCAACCTATCGAGAGGTCGCAGATCTCATGTTGAACCTGGACGGGTCGCCCATCTTTGGGGATGCCGTCTTGACGACGAGTTCGCAGACCGTCTCACCTATAGCGCCCAATGGCGGCGACGTGCAGTTCTCCGTCATCGGCTCGCTCAGCCCAGCCGTGATAGGTCAACAATGAACCAACCAGAGTCGAATCTTAACCGGATCCTGATCGTCGTCGGCGTGCTCGTGCTCGTCCTGATCGGCGCGTGGTTCTTGGAGATCCAGCCCAGGACGGCACAGGTCGCGCAGTCACGCGCGGTGCTCGAGGATCTGCAGAACACCGCGAAGAGTTTGCAGACCGTCGCCAACCAAAAACCGCTGTACCTCGCGCTCATCCGCCAGGTGCAGTCCAGGCTGACCGGCGTTGAGCTCACCGCAGACCCGCGCGTCTATATCCCGTCGTTCCTCAAGCAGATCGAGGATCTGGCAAAGCGCGATGACCTCGTGGTGACGGCGGTCGTGCCGCAAGCGACGTCGACGCCTGCGCCTGGTGCCACGCCGGAAGGCGGCGTTGCAACGGTTGCGCCTTCGATCAGCAACGCGGTCGGCATCAAGCCCATCACCCAGGCCGCGACGGCGCGCAATGAAGCCAACGCGCAAGCCGGTGCAGAGAACGCGCAAATGCCGCAGGGTACCGCTGCTCCGGGTGCCGGGCCAGCGCCCTCACCGGGTCCGTCGGGCGCGCAGTCAGCAGCAAACGGGCCGAAGCCGTCGCAAACGATGTCGCCGCAAATCAACGCCCAGGTCTATCTGAGCCAATCGTTCGAGCAAGTGCCGCTCAACATGGAGATGTCCGGCACCTATACCGACCTGCAGCGCTTCCTGCGCGACCTGAACAAATTTCCGAAGTTGCTGGGCGTGGGCAGTGTGACGCTCACTTCGACGGCCAAAAACGTCGGTGAAACGCCAAAACTGCATATCGTCCTGCCGATCACTGCGTATCGGTTGAGCGCCAATGGGCCAATGCCGAGCGCGACTGCGATGCCGGCAAACCCGCCGGCGGGAGGCTAAGCGCAGGTATAAGATGAGAGCAGCAACACTCGCCGTCTTCGCCCTCGTGCTGGCACTGGTCGCGTGCTCGAGCCAGCAACCCGCGCCGTCGTCGCTCGGGCCGGTGGGCACCACCAACACACAAGACTTGTCGACACCGCCGCCGGTGACCACAACGCCGGTGCCGATCGTCAAGAGCAAAACCGTGCCGGGTGCGGGCCGCGTCGATCCATTCGTCTCGCTGTTCGGTCCGTCCACGGGCACCTCGTCGCCGCCCAAAGTCGCGGTCTCCACGTTCCCCAACATCCCGACGCTGCCTGGGTTTGAAAATGCACCAGGCGCCGGCGGCGTGTGGGGCGGCGTGCGCCTCACCGCGGTCATGCAAAGCGGCGGCTACGTCGCCATCGTCGAGGACGGCGGCAGGTCGTACTTCGTGCGGACTGGCGATCGTGTCGATGATAAGTTTCGCGTCGTCTCTATCGGTCCCGATTACATCACGCTCGCAACAAATACAGAAGAGCGGCACTTTTCACTAGGGGGTTAGGAAATGCATCGGCAACTTCGGTTGACGTCGGTCTGGGCGATAGGAGCGCTCGCGCTCCTGTGCCTGGCCTCTCCGCAGCCCGGCCGAAGCGCCGACAATGCGGTCAAAGACGTCTCGTATGCAAAGCGAGACGGGGCTTTTGACTTGTCGGTGGCGGCGTCGGGTCCGGTCACGACACGCGTGAGCCGATTCTCCGTCGACACCAAGAGCGATACCATCGATTTGGTCGTGGACATCTCACCGGCTTCATACGACGGGCAGACCAAGGTCTTCGGGTTCTCCAAGGGCCAGATCCAACAGGTACGCGTGGGCCAGCTGTCCACGAAGCCTTCGGTGATGCGCATCGTGGTGGAATCGAGCGGCTCGCCCAAGTATGCGTTGACGAACGGCGCGGATCACGTGCTGCATCTGTCGGTGCAGACGCCACAGGTCGCTTTCGTCCTGCCCCCGCATGAAGCGGTCGCCGCCGCGCGCCAAGCCAAGGATCGCCAGGACACGGCGGTCGCGGGCTCGGCAGTCGTCGCGAGCGCTGCCACAAGCGATGCCAGCACGACAAAAGCCCAACCGGCAAAAGCGCAACCGGCCAAGCCCGCTGCTGCCAAGCCGCAGCCGGCGCAACCGGCGGCTCACACAACTAGCGCTCATCCGGTCACGATCGCTGCAGCCGCTGCGCCCGCACCTAAGCCGCAACCAATGAAAGCACAGCCCGCACCTGCACATGCGAGCGCGCAAGCGGTCTCGCATGCCCCGGTCGTCGTGGCACAGGCAACACCGAATCCGTGGCTGCCGGGCGGCAAGTACTACTGCAAGGTCGGCGCGCGCCACCCATCAGCCGCAACGATGGCCTCGCACGAAGGCGGGCACGCCCCAGCCATGGCACCGGCGCCGCCGCCGGACATGGGCATGGCAGCTAGCGGTCCACGCAACGTCAACCTGGACGTCAAGAACGCAGACATTTTGGACGTGCTCAAGCTGCTCGCGAGCGAGAGCGGTCAGAACATCGTCGCCACCCAAAACGTGAAGGGCACGGTCACGCTCTCCTTGCACGACGTGCCGCTCACGACAGCGCTCGACCTCATCGTGCGCACCAACGGCCTTGACTACCGCAGGATGGGCAACATCTACGTGGTCGGGACGAGCGACGACCTCAACAAAGAATTCGGGTCAGCGGGTCAGGAGTCGACGCAAACCGTCGCCTTCCCGATCAAGTACGCCAACCCGAACGACCTCGGCAAACAACTCGCAGGCGTCATCCCGAGCAATGCGTACACGATCGACCCGCGCACGGACACGGTGATCGTGAGCGGCACGCCCGAGATCATCCAGTCCGCGCGGAACTTCCTCGCGCTGACCGACGTACCGGCGCCGCAGGTGGTGTTCGAGGTGAAGGTCCTCGATATCACCCACAACGGCAACCTCGACGTCGGCATGCAGTACGCCGGCTCGTCGCCGCTGGATCTGTTCGAGAACTGCATAGAGTGCCCACCCGGCACAGTGGTCCCCGTGCAGACCTACTCCGGCAACCCGATCGCGCCGCAACCGTTCACGCGTAACGCGCTGTTCGTCGGCGCAACGTTGAACTATCTGATCGCGCACAACGAGGCGCAGCTGCTCGCCAACCCGCGAGTCGCAGCCCTCGACAACCAGCAGGCGAACCTGCTCGTCGGCCAGACGTATCCGCTCGTCTACTACAGCCCGCAGTCGGGCCAGTTCCAAGCGCAATACATCGACATCGGCGTCAAGCTCATCATCACGCCGACCGTGAACACGGACGGGTACATCACGACGACCATGCACGTGGAGCGCAGTTTCATCACGGGCCTCGTGCAGCAGTTCCCCATCCTCGACAACCGCAAGGTCGATTCGATCCTGCGCGTCAAGGACGGTGACACGATCGTGCTGGGCGGCTTGCTCGACGATGAATCGACCGTCAGCGTCACCAAGGTGCCGCTGCTCGGCGACATCCCGATCCTGGGTGCGTTCTTCAAGAACGTGCAGAAGACCAAGACGCATCAGGAAGTGGTCTTCCTGATCACACCGCACATCACGACCGAACACTAGACGAACAGCAGCTAGCAAACCTCATGCAGGCCGCGGCGCAATGCCGCGGCCTGCAACGTTTGGGGCGGCGTGGCGATCGACCGTCGCAAGGTCCGAGCTTTGGCTCAGGGAACGACACGCCGCATGATACGGTATCTGACAGCAGGCGAATCCCATGGCCCGGCGCTGGTCGGCATCATCGACGGCTTGCCGGCCGGTTTGCCGCTCGATGTGGCAGCGGTCAACGCCGCGCTCGGGGCGCGTCAACAGGGCCACGGACGCGGCGGCCGCATGAAGATCGAGGCGGACGCCGTGGAGCTCCTCGCGGGCTTGCGTGGGGGACAAACGCTCGGCTCGCCTCTTGCGCTGCTCATTCGCAATCGCGACTTCGAGAACAACCGCGCGCTCATGGATCCCATCACGGGCGGCGGGGACCCGATCACACGACCCCGACCCGGGCACGCGGACTACGCCGGCGGGATAAAGTACCGCCATCGCGATCTGCGCAACGTCTTGGAGCGCGCGAGCGCCCGGGAGACGGCGATGCGCGTGGCATTGGGCGAGGTGGCGCGCCAGTATCTGGCTGTGTTCGGCGTCACAGTGCGGTCACACGTCGTGCAAATAGGCGAAGTGGCCGCACGCACGCCCGACGAGCTACCCGATATCAATTATATCGCGGCATCGCCGGTACGATGTGCCGATGCAGACGCCGCTGTGCGGATGATGGAACGCATTGATCAGGCGCGGGCGGCAGGTGATACGCTCGGCGGTGCCTTCGAAATTCGCATCGGGCAAATGCCCGTCGGCATCGGGAGCAATCGGCAGCCGTGGGAGCGCCTCGACGCGGTGCTTGCAGCGGCGCTGATGAGCATTCAGACCGTGAAGGCGGTAGACGTGGGGGAAGGGATCGTCGCAGGAGGCTTCGTGGGTAGCCGCTCGCATGACGCGTTTGAGATGCGCGATGGTGCCGTCGCACGCCCGACCAACCGCGCGGGCGGCATCGAAGGCGGCATGTCCAACGGCGAGACCATCATCGTCAAAGCGCGACTTAAACCGATCGCGACGCTCATGCGGCCGCTCGATTCGGTCGACGTCGCGACTGGCGCAGCGGCCAAAGCGGCGGTGGTCCGCAGCGACGTGTGCTCGGTACCCGCTGCGTCGCTCATCGGTGAAGCGATGGTGTGCTTGGCGCTGGCAGGACCCTTCTCCGATAAGTATGGAGGCGACAGCGTCGAGGAGGTCGCCGAACATTTCGCCAGCTCGCAGCGCATGGCGCGCGAGCTATTCCAGCCACCGCGGCACTAGCGTCAAGCGCGCTCACGAGATGTAGGAGACATGGCAACGGCGCAGCCGAACAGCGAAGGCAAGCGTGAAAGCGCTCCCGTCAAGGTGAGCGCTGCGCTTGCACAGGCGCGCCAGCACCTCATCCGCAACAACGCCGCAGCCGCGCTGACGGTGCTCAAAGAGATCGCCGCCCTCCCGGATTGTTCTGCGGACGTGCGCATCGAGGCGGCCAAGATGCTTGCCAATGCCGGGGCCAATGCCGAGGCAGCGCAGTGCTATCTGAATGCGGGCCTCGCGTTGCTGTACGACCAAGGCGACGTGGCGCGCGCCCGGCAGGCGTTCGCAAGCGCGCATAACCTCGATCCGCAGAATCTGGACGTGATCTTCCATCTCGGACAGGCAGATGTCGTCGAGGGCCGCACCCAAGATGGACTTGCGAAGTTCATCGACGTGCTGCGCAAGTCCAACCTCAAGCATACGCCCGCGCTATTCGAAGCCGGCTGCATCTATCAGGCGAACGGTCAGTACGATCAAGCCATCCTCGCCTTCAAGAAAGTGCTGGATCGCGAGAAAGACCATATCCAGGCGATCGTGCACATGGGTCAGCTGCACCAGATCAAGGGCATGATCCCCGAGGCGATCGGTTACTACATGCAGGCGGCGCAGATCACGCGCGAGGCGCAGCAGCTGGGCACGACGCGGCAGATCGTCAACATGGTGCTCTCGCTTGACGCGAACAATTCGCGCGCGCGCAGCATCCTGGCGGATCTCGATGAGAACCACGAGGGCGAAGAGGGCGAACAGCATGAGGAAGCGCCCCAGGCGACTGCCGCCAAACCGCAAGAGGCAGAGCCGCAAGTAGCTCCGCTCAAAGGTGCTGCGTCCCCGGCAGCTCCGGCACCGGCAAAACCTGCAGCCGTCGAGCGCGCACCGGTCGCGGCAGACGACACGGCGTTGCAATACTTGCGCCGACAGCAAGACACGGCGCTCGCCGAATTGCGTGACGTCCAAGAGCAACTGGATGGAGCGCGCAAAGAACTTGCAACCGCAGGCGCCCAAGCCTCACAGCTCGAGCGGCAAGAGGCCAGCCAGCTCGAGGCGGAGGCGCGGCGCAAGCGAGAAGAAGCAGAGCGTGAAGTCGCCGAGCTGCGCGCACAACTCGAGGCGGATGCCCAAGCCAAACGTGAAGCACTTGAAGCAGAGCTGGGCGAGCTGCGCGCGCACATCGAACAGGCTCGCGCGCAGCAGGCGGAAGAGGCTGCCGCACGCGATGCGATCGCAGCCGCCAACGCCGAGCTCGATGCAAAGCTTCTCGCTGCGCAAAACGAGCTGAGCTCGGCTGAGGCGCAGCGCGCGCAGACAGCGGCGGCAGCTGCGTCGTCGAGCCAGCAGTTCGAACAGAAAGCGCGCGAGACCAAGGCGCTCGTGGCGCGTGAGGAGGCACGCCTCAAAGAACTGCAGGGGCAAGCCGCTCAGGCGCAGGCGAATCTCAACAAGGCATCGACCGCACACGAAGCAGCTATGCTCGAGATCGCAGCGCGGCGTCAGCGCGCGCAAGCCGAGCTCGACGCGTTACAAACCGACGTCGCCAAGGC
>JAFANK010000209.1 GCA_019232725.1 Vulcanimicrobiota bacterium
AAAGGAAGACGAACAGTCGAGTAGCGCGCAAGTCTCACGCAGCGGTAAAGGACTGGAACCGCGGCGCGAACCGAAGGGGCAGGCCGAAAAACCTAAAGCACAAGTCTCTCGGAGCCACGAAGACCTTGAAGAAGATTCGTGCAACTCAGGAAACGCCGCAGACTCGGATTAGCTGGTTATGATGTCAGCCACTTTTACCGGATAGGGCAATATCCAGAGCAACCAAATCCATGTCGTCGAGCCCCTGTAAGTGTACCTGACTAGGAACGGCATTGCGTAACGCGCTATTAAGCAGCCGCCGAGCATTGCGGGTAGGAGGCTTAACCAATCGAAAATCGTGAAGTCCGAACCACCCATTCAACTTGTCTTACCGGCAATTGGGTTGAACCGGACTGTCGAGCATCAGCTTCCCAAGCTGAGGGTCACGGGTTCGAACCCCGCCTCCCGCTTTGTAAAATCGAGGTCTTTGACTAAGAAGCAAGTGCGATCTTAACTAAGAGGTCGCGCCACTTTCGCGTGCGTAGTCCTGACTCAAATGCTGCGGGAAGAGCTACTTCACCGTATCGGTCAGCGCGACGAATTTCAATGGCGTGGTCATTCTCATGTGTCACGTCTTGAAAGCTTTAGCGACACAGTCTTCGCGGTTGCGCTTACAATCACCATTGTCTCCTCAGCTGAGCCGAAGACTTTCGATGAGCTTGCGATCGTCGTATCTGGATTCGTTGGATTTGCAATTGTCTTTGCGTTTCTCGTGCAGCTATGGTACTTTCACTTCCTGTTCTTTCGGCGCTATAATCTGCAAGACCAAGCAACGCTTGTGCTTAACGCCATCCTCTTGTTCGTCATCCTTTTCTACACGTATCCCCTGAAATTTTTGTTTACGGCATTGGTTCAGTTATACACCGCATGGATACCCAACTTGCCGCATGTGCAAGCTACAATCAGTGACGCACAATGGCCTGCCCTCATGACGATGTATGGTGTTGGTTTCTTCCTTGTGTACGCACTCTACGGCGCGTTGTATATGCACGCGTACCGTCTGCGCGACGAGCTGAAACTGGAACCGCGTGAGGTCTGGTTGACACAATACTCAATCATAGTATTCCTTCTGGTTGGCTGCGTAGGAATTGCGTCGATCGTGGTGACCTTTTGGAGCCGCTCGCCTTGGTTAGGCGGCCTGACCTATTTGTTAACCACCTTGCCGTCAGAGATTGGGCGTCGCATAAAAGATCGACGCATGAGAGCCTTTGGATTGACTTCGAGGTAGAACGAAACTGGCCGTTGTATGGCTACCGCTGGTGCACGATTTGGGTGTCGTAGCGACGCGGAGTGTGCAGAGCCCCTATACAGAAAGGAATCGAAAGCTGATATAAGGCGCCCAAGCTGAGGGTCACGGGTTCGAACCCGCCTCTCGCTCCATTTCCTTTTAATCAGGTACAACGTCCGACAGGTACCCACTCTGATTTTCACTCCGAATCGTGAGCCTTAAGAGTGAAATGGAGTGGGCGAAGCGCAACCGGCTGACTTCAGTATGCGAATCGCCAAAAAAACGATCCTCATCACCGGTGCAAGCACCGGCTGGGCCTTGCGGCCTCGCTCTTCCGATAACCTGTCAGACGGCAGCGGCTGGAGCACCAGGTCGGTCGCTTCCTCGGCATCCATGAGGAGCGCCTTGCGCGGCGTGCCTATCAGCGCACGCATCGTAAGGGCACAAGCAAAATCCGTGACTTGGATCGCGCGTTCGGCCACTGGAAAGTCGGACAGGATGTCTCCCGCACGGCTGCGTTTCGCCGCTCTCTAAAGAAAGCAGGCTTGCCCGACAATGGGCCACACATCATGCGACATACTTACGCGACGTTGGCCCTCCAAAACGGTGCAGACGTGCTAACTGTCAGCCGGGACTTGGCCACCACGACCCAGGCTTCACGCTTCGAGAATATGGCCACGTGCTGGCTGGAGCGCAGGCGAAGGTCGCAGCCGGGCTGGATGCCGTCCTACAGCGAGCACGGGTACAAGCAGCCGAAGCACCGAAACACCTGCGTCTCGTCCCGAACCTGGTTTGCCAGCAAAAGTGCCAGCACCGGAGAACGAAAGACGCGACGCTGTGAAAGAAACCCTTACGGCGTCAGACTTTGGGCAGGTGGCCGAGTGGTTAATGGCAGCAGACTGTAAATCTGCCGCGCTCAGCGCTACGTAGGTTCGAATCCTACCCTGCCCAGTTTGATTTCGGCAATAGCGTTTTACGCTTCGTTTACGCAGCGCTTGTAGTCTCTCCAACAGATCATTGTTCTTACCGCACGGGGTGTCGACTATGATTGCGAGAGCAGCGCTGATCGGAAGCCTCTCACTCGTCCTGACGCTAACCTTCCCACATAGTGGAGCTGGCAGCCAACAAGCAGAGACGGTTCTTCACCATGCGGTGACAACGAGCAGTGCGGCCGCACAAGCGGCCTTCGACAAGGGTCTGCTCGACTATTATGCCTACAACGTCGAGGCGGCGGAACACGAATTCTACGCGGCTGCGGATTTCGATCCGCACCTAGCGATGGCGTGGTGGGGCATCGCGCAAGCCAACGCAAGCGATCTCAATATCGATCCAACCGACGACCGCGATCAGCAGGGCGAGGAGGCGATCACAAAAGCGCAGGAACTCGAGCAGTACGCGAGCCCCGAGGAGCGCGCATACATCCAAGCGGCCGCGCAGCGATTTAGTTCAGACCCAAAGGCCAAGCACGATCAACTCCTGGTTCATTACCGCGATGCCATGGCGCAAGTCTACCAATCCTACCCAAACGATGCTGATGCAGCGGCGCTCTACGGCGAGGCCCAGCTCTACGTGTTCGCCAGTGGCGCGGAAAATGGCAAGGGATCGTTCACTGACGAGGAGCGGCGAGCCTATGCGGCCCGCATGGCGACCTTGCTGCCGTTCTTTCAAGCGGCCCTGCGCCGCTATCCGCTGCATCCTGGAGTGTTACACTTCTACGTCCACGCCGCCGACGAAGCTCGCCAGCAAGCAGTCGCTGTCGGAGCGGCAAAAACCCTCGCATCGCTCCAGTTCGAGCCGACAGCCGCTCACCTCACCCACATGCCGGGCCACATCTTCCTCAAGATGGGTATGTACGGCGAGACCGTCGACACAGCGCGACGGTCTGTCGACATGGATTATGCCAATATCAACTGCTGCCACCCAGGCTACTATTCCGAACCACGCTATTACCACGACCATAACGTGACGTTCTTGATGGTCGCGCTGACAGAAACGGGTCAGCCGGATGCCGCGCTCGCAGCAGCCCAAAAAGATGGCTCCCGCTATCTGGTCGCGCGACAGCTTGTGGTGCTGAAGCGTTGGGATCAAATCCTGGGGTTGGAAAGCGATCCAAAAAGTGCAACGCTAGTTTTCACCAAGGGGCTCGCATACGCCGCAAAAGGCGATCGGCAATCGCTGCAAACTGCCATCAACACCATTCCCGTTGCCAGCGATGACGACGCAGGCTGGAAGACGATGGTAGCCGCGATGAAGTCGACGCTTCAGGCGCAAGCGGCGATGCTCGATCATGACGACGCGTCAGCGCTGCGCCTGCTGACCCAGGCGGGCGAGCAATCTGATCGGGGCGACGCCATGATGGTATCGGAGTACCCCACGCTCTACTATTACTCACCGCATTTGGCGCTCGCACAGCTTGCACAACACTTGCAGCAACCCGCGGTCGCGCGCGCAGCCTATGAAGCGGAGCTGCGGTGTTCTCCCAAGTCCCCTGCGGCACTCCAGGGTCTAGCGCTACTACAGCCCTGAAATGACGTAGGCTGTTCAATGCGGCGGAGCCGTTGAAACTAGGTTTGTTTCCGAATTCCTACGAACGGTTCTCGCGCTGATGTTGAACTGTACATCTTGCGCGCACAGCGCTACGTAGGTTCGAATCCTACTCTACCCATACTGATGATGAGTTATGGCGTTTAGCCTCCGTCGAGGCAAGGCGGCCGTCTTTCGGGCGCTAGCGCTCATCCTTTTGGTCTTGCTCATCGTCGCTGCTGCCTTCGTTGCCTGGTTTGTACGGGCCCCGTTACCGAAGCTCAACGGCACGATATCGGTGTCCGGCATTCAGGCACCCGTCGTCATCGAGCGTGACCGGCGCGGCATCCCCCACATCCGGGCGCAAAATGAGACCGATCTGTTCTTCGGCCAAGGGTTTGCGTGCGCACAAGACCGTCTCTGGCAAATGGATCTCTTGCGCCGCACCGCCGAGGGGAAGTTGTCCGAAGTCGTCGGACCCGGAGCGCTTGAGATCGATCGCTACATGCGTACCGTCGGCCTTGGCGCGGCGGCAGCGCAGGACGCGCAGCGTTTGCAGGGTCCGGCCCGCGATGACGTCGAGGCCTTTGCGTCTGGTGTCAACGTCGTCATCGAAAAACACCAGCTGCCGATCGAGTTTCGGCTGCTCGGCTATCGACCGGAACTGTGGACGCCGACCGACAGCATAGCCATCATCAAGTTGATGGCGCAGCGTCTGGACGATCAGTGGACACAGATCGAGCTGCGATCGTTGCTGCAGAAGAAGATGATCCCCAAAGCTGCAAACGCGCTGATGGACGCACAGGTTCCGCAATTGGAGCATTTCATTCCCACCGGCGAAGCGCAGCGCGTCGCACACCGTCCTCGCACTCCACCTTTTGACACCGCGCACACAGACGCCGTACGCGTGTGGTCGCCACTGCCGC
>JAFANK010000275.1 GCA_019232725.1 Vulcanimicrobiota bacterium
CGGGCTGCACGGGCTCGAGGGGCGGATGCGCGTCAACACCGATGGCGTGTCCGCGGGAACGTTTAGCGGCATCCTCGCTGCGCGGCGGCAGAGCACAGTCTCGGGCTCCTACAGACAGGATGCGATCTTGGGCGTCGGTGACATGCGAGCGCACGCGGCGCACGTCGACATCGCCCCACTGCTCGATTACTTCATCTCGAGCGCAGCCTTCGTCGCCGAAGACGGTATGGCCGATGCCAATCTCCACGCGTACGCGCTCGGACCGTCAGCCGCATGGTCCATCGCGGCGGATGGAGCATTTGACCGCACGCGTCTTCGTGTGTTGCCGGTGATCGTGCCCATCCGCGATGTGCATGGACCGTTCGCGTTTGTCGATGGCATGTTGATCTTGCCGCACTTCAAGGGCGTCGCGGCTGGGCTGCCGATGGCAGGTCGCGGCACGGTCGCGCTGCTCCCCGGCCCATGGGTGGATCTCACCGTTGCGGCGGCGGGCCCGCTTTCAACGGTACGCGAGCTGCTGGCATTCACCAAGCCCCTGAAACTGCACGGTGACGTGACGCTCGCGACGCGCGTGCTCGGGGCGCCCGACAACCCACAGGTCGGTATCGGATTTGCCATGCGGCGAGGCTGGCGGCTTGCGCAAACGCCGATCGGCGCAACCGAAGGTGAACTCGTGTACACGCATGGGCATGTGACCGTTCCAGCCGCGCGCACCGAACTCGCCGGCATCACGGCGTACGCGAGCGGCGACATCGATGTCGGATCAGCGGGGCCGCCGACCGGACAGCTCATCGCGATCGCCAGCGGATCTTCGACGGCGCTGCCATGGGTCACGGACCTCGATCCGGCCGGCGTCGTCAGCATGCGTGTCGCATTCTCTGGGTCGCTCGCGCAACCGGATCTCGGCGGCTTCATGGAACTGAGCGGACGCAGCACTCGCGTGCGCGGCGCGTTCAGCTCCGACCCGGCCGAACTCTCGATAGGTCCGCTCGTTGCGACGGACCGGCACGGCGGCCAACTCGTAGCGCGCGCACAGATGCTGCAGAGCCCGGGCTACGCGACGAGCGCCAGCCTCATCGCGGATCGGTATTCCTTTGAACTCAATGGAAGACGGGTGGCATTGCCAGGCATCGTCGGGCGGCCGGTCGGCGCGGCTCCGATGTCCGGGCTTGTCGACGGTATCGCAGTCGCCGCTGGCCAGCGCGATGCACTGCTGTTCGACGTCGGCATGCACCTGCGGCGCCTCGTCGCCGCCGGCACATCCTATGGCGACGCCGATGTCGATGGGGAAGGGGCGGTGCGCCAGCGGCCATCAGGCCAGGTGCTCGCGGATCTGCGCGTCCGCCACCGCGGCGGTGGGCGGCTCGGTGACGCTGATGCGAATGCAATCGTCGGACTGACGGGAACGCACGTGCGGCTGTACTCCGCCAATGCACACGTCGCCGGCGGCACCCTCGGACTGTCCGGCGACATGCAACTCGGTTCCCTCGTGCCGACGGATTTGTTGCTCACCGCGAACCACATTCAGTTGGATCGCGTCGGCGTCGGCACAGCGCCCACGATGAGCGGTGAGCTCACGGCGCTCGGCCGCTCGAGCGCTGTTGCCGGACACCCACGATTCGACCTGAGCGCCACCGCGCGAGCGGCCTCACTCGCAGGCAAGACGCTCAGCGGCGATGCTGAGGTGAGCTACAATGGCGATACCCTGACCATGCGCGATAGCCGGGTCCTCATCGGCGGCGGAAGCGCCATCGACGTATCGGGTTCGATCGGCAACGTGGGCGCCACCAAAAGCTGGTCGCAAGCGGACCTCGACCTCGATGCGCAGATGCACAACGCAGACGTCGCCGAGCTCGCGGCGCTTGCGCCGGGCGCGTTGCCGCTCGGCGGTGCCATTGACGCCACCGCACACATCGGCGGTCAGCTTGCAGCGCCTTCGGTGAGCGGCGATGTGGCGTCGGCATTCACCACAGTCCGAGGCGTCGCCGTCGAAAACATCAAGGCGCGCATCGCGGCGTCGGGCGGTGCGATTGACGTGGAAGACGCGCAGGCGACGCTTGGGACATCTCAGCTGCATGTGAGCGGTCGCGTGGGTGGAGGTGCGACGAGCCTCGCGCTCGCGAGTCCGCATCTCGATCTTGCCGACTTCAACGACTTCTTCGGCGGCAAAGATGTGCTCGCGGGAGCCGGGAGCGGCGATGTGGCGATGAGCGTCGGGCCGACCTATGGCTACGGGTCGGGCTCGGTGCGGTTCGCCGGGGTCGCCATCGAACAAGTGCCGCTGGGGACGGTCCAGGCAAAGCTCATGCTGCCGGAGCGTGATCGCGTCGCGCTCGACCTGAAGACAAACGGCGCCATCGGCTCGAGTTCCGTCGTGGCGACGATCGGCTATCGCCCCGCGATGTCATTTGCGGCGAGCGCACCGACCACATATGCGGTGAGCGCCGATCTGCGCGACGTCGACGTCGCCCAACTAGAGTCCGTGTTGCCGCGGGCTGCAGAAGGCTTGCGCGGGCGTCTCACCATGCACGCGAGCGCGTGGGGCGTGCCCCGTTCGCTGCGTGGCAGCGCGAGTTTCCACCTCGCTGACGGATACATCCATAAGGATAGGATCGCCGATCTCAGCGGTTCGGTTTTGGCCGACGATAGCGGCATCGAGGTCCAAAACTTCCACACCGAGATCGCAGGCGTGGAGCTGAGCGCCCACGGGACGTACGGCGAAGATCGTCACTTCCAGGCACATGCACGCCTGTCAACGGCGGACGTAGCGCAACTCGAACGCATCACAGCAGTTCCGCAGTACGTGCAGGGGCCGGCATTGCTCGACGTGGACGCGTCCGGCACGGCGACGCAACCGCAGGTGCATGCGACGCTCTCCGCGGGCAAGGGCAGCGCGCTCGGCGTCGCCTACGATAAAATCGCCGCCGACATGACCTACCGCCGCGGCACGCTCGCGGTCAAGAGCGCATCGCTCGGGCTCGCAGCCAAACGCGGCACGCTGAGCGTGCAGGGCACGCTGCCGATGTCCGTGGGCCGGCAAGCTAAAGTCGTACGGTCGGCGCCGTCGCTGCAGTTCCAATTTGCCGCCGACCGCGTTGACCTCGCTGCCTTTGACCCGCTGTTGCATGGTAAGGCATCGCTTGAGGGCGAGCTCAACGCGCGGGCGCTTGCCACGGGCTCGCTCGTGCACCCCCACTTTGATGGCGCTGCACAACTCCGCGGCGGTGTCGTCCGATCGGCATTGGAGACGGTGCCGCTGACCAAACTCGACGCAGACGCAGTCTTCGCGCATGACGTCGTCACCTTGCAGCGCTTGCATGGCGTGCTCGGCAAAGGCACGATCGATGCGCACGGCAACCTGCGACTCGTGTCTGGCCCGAGCGCCGGGCTCGCGAGCGCGACCTATGATATGCACCTGTCCGCGCGCCGCGCAAACCTGAGCGTGCCGCAGTATTTCAGTGGCGTCATCGACGCTGATGTTGCGGTCAACACCGAAACCGCCGCGCCACAGCTGAACAGCGATATCATCATCTCGGACACCGACATCCCGCTTGCCGGCATCCTCGCCCTTGCGAGCTCGTCGGGCATGGGTCAATCGGCGCAAACCGGTCCTGTGCCGGGCGTGCCGCCCTACCACAAGGGCCACACGATCATGTACGGCGGTCAGATCTATGGCACAGGGGACGAGCCCCACATCGTGCAGCCGACACCTACGCCGCTGAAGCATAAACACGTCACGTCACGGCTTGCGCTTAATGTCGATGCGAGCGCAGGCGACAACGTCAATGTGACCGGCATCGTCAATGCCACGGGCAGCGGCACGGTGCACGTCGGCGGCACCGCGAGTGCTCCGGTGATGAGCGGCGATCTCGATGTCATCCGAGGCACTGCGAGCTTGTTCGACACCACGTTCCACATCTTGCGCGGGCGCGTTGCGTTCCATCCAAGTGACGGGATGCTGCCGACGCTCAATGCGGAAGCGCTCGCATTCCGCCCTGAGGCAGACATCACTGCTCGGGTCTACGGGCGCGTCGACCAGCTGCATACTGAACTGGAATCAGATCCGCCGATGTCCGAACAAGACATCCTCGCGGACATGTTGCACATCAGCGACATCAATCAGTCGCTGAGTGGCGGATCAAGTGCTAATGGGGGTTCGACCAACGCTGGCGTCTCGCTCGAGCGGTTGGCAGGAGGTGAAGTGACCGGCCAGCTCCTGAGCGCGGTGAATTTCGGACTCGAGCGGACGCTTCACATCGAAGAAGTCGACCTCGCCTTCAACCAGAACGGCCAGCCCACGCTCGAGATGCGCAAGCAGTACGGCAAGAACATGTTCGCGATTTTCCGCAGCTCGTTCTCGGCGCCGCCCGACGAGGAAGTCGGCGTCATGTACGAGCCACGCAGCGGCCTTGAGGTGGAATGGCTGGACAAGCAGAACACCGCAGGTCAGACCTTCTACCAGCAGGGCCAATACCAGACGTGGCAAGTGCTCTACCGGTTCCCCAATAAACAGGGGCCGGGCCGCAAACCGCGTCCGTCGTCGCAGGCGAAGCTCACGCCGGTCAATCTAGGGCCCTAGTCGGCACCAGGACGACTGAGGCCTTTGCGAAACACTTCCCCACACTGCTGTATGGGAGGGAGTGTATGAAGTTACGTCTTGGCTTTATTGTAGCCGGCGTTGTCGCGTGCATGGCAGGCGCCTACGCCGCGGAGCAAATGCAGGTGCCCAAGGGCATGCCGCCGCCGAAACCAATCCCGCGCCAGTATGTCCAAGCCTCGCCGTGCATTCCAACGATGGGCGAGCACTGGGTCAATCCCAAGGTGCCAGACGCGCCGATCTACGGCGTCTATCAGGGCAAGCCCGTCTTCACCGAGATCATGGTGCTGCCAAAAGACCTCGCGGCCGGCAAGAACTGGAACAACGTCTTGCAACCCCTACCGGGTTACCAGATCAACCATGTTGATATCGGGTACCTGCCGCACGGACATCCAGGCATGATGTTTCCCCACTACGATATCCATGCATATTACGTCGCGCACGATGTGCACATGGGCTGGTGCGGCGGGGAGGCCGCGCTGACAAAATTGATGAGCCAGATGGGCAAGACACCGTAACGCAAAAGCTCAAAGAACGAACCTTCGCCGCGCCCGCCGTCACGCTGGCGCGGTTTCTTTTTTCGCGCGCCGCCGCGCACGAGGCAAAATTCGCAGCGTGAGGCACTCGATGCTCTTGAGGCCGTGGACGGTCTTCCCATTGGTCGATGGCGCTGCCAGCGACAGCGTGCCGTTGGCATACGCTTCTAAGACGCCCGGATGCACGTATGCTTTCTTGCAAACCGCGACCGTGTTGCGCAGCTGCTGCGCGACTGACTGCAGCGCCGAGCGTATATTGCTCGAGCGTTGCTCATTGCTCTCGGTGGCCTCGTACGAGCGCAACGCTTCGACGAACTCTACGGTGCCGAACCACGTGCGAAAATCCTTCGCGGTCAGATCCTCCCCCGACACCTCGCGCAAGTAGGCGTTGACGTCCGCAGACTCGACTGCGTGCGGCTGGTCGTCGTCGCCGACGTATTGGAACAGACGCTGGCCCGGAAGGTCGCGGCAGCTCCGCACGATCCTGGCCAAGCGGCGATCGCTCATCCGCACGCGATGGCGCGTGCCGCTCTTACCCACAAACGACAGCTCGAACGTCTGCGCATTTGGAAAGGCGGCGTGTTTGCTGCGTAGCGTCGTCAGCCCGTAGGAGTTGTTCGCGGTCGCATATTCTTCGTTGCCGACGCGGACGAGCGTCTGCTCCAACAGCCGCACGACCGTGGCGACGACCTTACGGTGCGTGAGACCTGCAAGTTGCAAATCGCGCGCGACTGCGCGCCGTATCTTCGGCAGCGCACGCGCAAACGCACGCATGCGGTCGAACTTCGTGACACCGCGTGCAGCCGACCAGTCGGCGTGATAACGGTACTGCTTGCGCCCGCGCGCATCGCGCCCGGTCGCTTGCACGTGGCCGTGCGGCGACGCGCAAATCCACACGTCCGTATACGCCGGTGGAATGGCGAGCTTTGCGATACGGTTGAGCGTCGCGCGATCCCGCACGAGCTTACCATCCGCATCACGATAGCGAAAACCGTCGCCGGCGCGCTCGCGGCGAATACCCGGCAATGCATCGCTGACGTATCGGAGGCCAGCGGGAGTTTCACCGTTAGCGGTTGCTGTGTGTAGCATAGGAGGTGGCGCGGTGGGCGCTTCCTTGCTTTGGTATATCCGCGCGAGGGCTGGTCTAAGCGGGTAGTGAACGACCGCTGTGCATGGATCAGACGCGTCTGCCACAGATGATCATGCTCGTGGCCATCATCGCCTTGCTCGGCGTTCGCATCGTGCGGATGTCCAGAGAGCAGCGGTTCCAACCTGGACGCATGTGGTTCATCCCCGGCCTGTTCGCCGTGCTGACCGCGTGGCTCATCGTCTTTGAAGGATTCACGAGCCCGCTCGACATTGCCCTGATGCTCCTCGCGCTCGGCATTGGCCTTGGCATTGGGTGGTATCAAGGAACGCATACGAGCGTGCGCGTCGACCACGATGCGCATGCGATGTTCGTCAAGATCTCGCCGTTGGGCGGCCTGATCTGGATCGGCGTGCTCGCGTTACGCATGGGGGTGCGCTACGCGACGGGTGGATTCTCGCAACAAACGCCCGGCACCGATCCGCAGGCGGCGGCCGCTGCCGCAGCGCACGGCCCGGCCGGTTTGATCAGCATGGCGCTGCTTGCACTCGCCGTCGGCGTTATCTTCGGGTTGCGGGCATATTTGCAGCGCGTGTATACCGCGGCGCGGGCCACGCTCTAGCCGTTGCGCGTGTCACGCGTCACATCTCACTGTAGCGCTAAGAACGACTAGTCCATTCCCGAAGCTCCCCGTATGGGGACGCACATCTGCAGAGTTGCCTTCGTCGTGCTCGCCTGTCTCGTCACGGCATGCGGTGGCGGCGGTAGCTCGAGCACAACGCCGCCGGTTGGCGTGAATGCGCAAGGCAACGCGACACACACGCGAGACGATTGGCCGATGTATGCGCACGATGCGCACCACACGTCGGCATCGTCGGCAAGCCTGTCCGGTCCCCTGCAAGCGTCCTGGCGATACAATCCCCAAGCGATAAGCGGCGACACCTTCAGCACGGTTGACAATGCCATCGCCACCGTTACGGGCGTATACGTGCATTGGGAGCAGTATGGTGCGACGGTGTTCGCTGGCGGCCCCTCGTTCGACGGCATTTCACCCGCGGGGCAAGGCCTGTGGACCTACTGCGAGCACCGCGACTACGATGAGGGGCACTGGTCGAGCGTCTTCAGTGGCGCGTTCGTGTTCGAAGATGACGGCCAGCAGTTCCTCAACCTGAACACCGGTGTGCCCATGAAGACGCCGGCCAAGAAATGGTCGACAGGCTACGACCTGTGGGGCGAATCGATCGCCGACACGTCAGGCTTGTATTCGGTGAACACGTTCCTGGCAGATGGCGCCGACCTCTTCGTGTACTCGCTCGATGCAAGCGGCGGCACGCGCTGGACCCAAAACCAGCAGAAGAGCACGAAGTATTCGCAAGACCAAGCGGGCGGTCTCGTGCTCGCGGGCGGCGTGCTCTTTTACGCGCCGAACTATAGTGACCCGTCGCCGTTCGCGTCGGGTGTATACGCGCTGAGCGCCGCCACCGGCACGCGCCTCGCGTATGTCTCCACGTTGCCGACGTCAGAACTGAGCGCAGACGGGCAGAACATCTACCTGATCGAGAACAGCTCGAAGCTGACTGCACGAGCGCAATCCGATCTGCACGTGGTGTGGTCGACGACCGTGACCTCGACGTCGCCCTCGCCGCCCGTCCTCGCAGCGGGCTTGGTCATCGTCGCGACCACCAACGGCATCGAGGCGCACGCGGCATCCAGCGGCAAGCTTGTGTGGACGGCTGCTGTGACGGTGGCGTCTGGGTCTGGCTACTCCACCGCGATGGCCGCCGCATTAGGCAGTAACACATTGCTTGTCACGGCGTGGGATGGGCTGCACCTGCTTCGCTTGAGCAATGGCTCGCCGGTTTGGCACGGAACGGTCGCGGGCGCCGGCACGCTCGTCGACCCCGTGATCGTCAACGACCCAGCGCGGGGACCCACGGTCTACGTCACCGACGGCCGCGGCGTCATTGCGCTCGTCCCAGGGTGATCGACGCGAACGATTCCTACGGGAACCCCTGCTTTACCGTCCACTCAGTCATCGGGTAAATCTTTTCGAGCTCGTCCCAACCCTCCACGAGCTTTTGACCATCACCGGTTTTGCGGTAGACCGCCGTCGCAGCGAAGTACGCTGCTTCCGGCGCGGCGAAACTCGTCGGAAACCGTCGAAGGACGTCTGCATACAGCATCTGGGCCGCGTCGAACTGCCGCAAGCGCAGTCGTGCGTGGCCGAGTCCCGCGAGCAGCCGCGGCGCGAATTCCGCCGGCGGCAGATAGCCGTTCCAGCGGTAGAGTTCGAAACCGGTCGCATCCAAGATCCGCAGATCGGGCGTCCAGACGTGCCGGAACTGCTCGACGATAAGTTTGTTCTCATCGAGCGTGTTGTTGATCTGCACCGGAGAACAATACTGGCGGATGATGTCTTGGACGAACGTTTGTGGATACGTCACGGTATCCAGTGCTTTGCAGCCCCCTCAGGTCGGGCTGAAGAAGTCGAGCATGACGAGCGTATCCGTGGTCTTCGCCTTGCTCTTTGCTGACTCGAGCGAATGCTCCCAGCCTATCGTGGTCGCGCCATCATTGGTAGCCATAGATCCCTCCCCGTCGCTAGCTACCCCATACCCAAAAGCGATGGCGTTGGAACGCGACGAGGAGGGCGAACTACCCTAACAGCTTGGTCGCAGCTCGTACGGATCGTCAGGTCTATGCGGCTGAACGAGCGTGGCAGCATCGTCGTCGCTTCCGAAGAGCTCTCGCCGGCAACGCGCGCATAACACTTGGGAGCTTTCACCAGCCGGCGGCGCCGCGTCGAGGGGTTCGAGGGCTGCTGCGAGTGCTTCAAACGCCTCTGAGCGGCGCCGATAGAATTGGCGAAGCGACAGGTGCATCGCCGACGCGGCAGCGCGCGCCTTCTCGCGGCGCACGTCGCAGCGCACGATCGTCTCGCGCCAGCATCGGTCATCCGGGACCCCGGCGAAAGTCCGCTCGATGAGCCGGACAATCGCGTCGCGGCAGGTCGCTGTTTTCAGGGTCGCCCGCAAGCGAAGCGCGAGTGCGTCCCGCTCCAACTCGTGGGGTCGGCAGCGGTAGAGTCTGAGCAGGCGGCGGGCGGCGGCCGCAGGCTGTTGGAGCTGAAATGGTGTTTGGGTATCCATGCCTCAGCTGTACCACATGCGGACGCCGGAGGCTTCAAGGCCGTATCAAACGGCCGCATCAAATTTCTATCAAACGTGACGGGACGGGCTTGCGCCATGTGAGCTCATACCCTACTCTTGGGGTCTAGGGTCAGGTCGAGCATCTGTCCAAGGAGGTGCAACAAGGAGCCGCCGTAGGCGGGACGCCGTAAGCATGGGCCACATATACGAGTTCGGACAGTTCCGCCTCCACGAGACAGCGGGTAAGCTGACTCGTGGCGATGACGAGCTTCACCTGACTGCAAAAGGCTTTGCGACGCTGCTCTACCTTGTGGAGCGGGCGGGTTCGCTCGTGCCGAAGGATGAGCTGCTCGAACGCATTTGGCCCGACGGGTTTGTCGAGCCAGCGAACCTCACCCAAACGATCTACGTCCTGCGCAAGACGCTCGACGACGCCGACGCGCAGATCATCGAAACCGTTCCGGGGCGCGGATACCGGTTCGCACCGCCGGTGCAGTTAGCAGCCGAGCCCGAACACGTCACGCCGGCGCCTGCCCGTGCGCGCCGCATGCAGCCGTTCTTGCGGGTGCTGTGGCCGGCATGCGCGGCGGTCATCGCCTTGGTGCTGATGGCGTTGCGCTCGTCGGCTCCCTCTGCAGGCCAATCGTCGTCGGTCAGCCTGGAAGCACACCGGGACTATGTGCTTGGCAGATACTACTGGAGTCAGCGAACGTATCCAGGCGTCGTGCTCGGCATGCGCTATTTCAAAGCAGCGCTGCAAAGCAGCCCGGGGTACGCGCAGGCATATGCGGGCATCGCGGACTCGTACGCCATCATCGGCTATTATAGCGCGGCGAACAGCGCACCGCGTGCCAGAGCACTGGCGCTCGCGCGTGCGGCGGCGCAGCGGGCGATAGCGCTTGATCCCAATCTTGGCGAGGCACACGCGTCGCTCGGCTTCTCCGACAGCCTCATCGGTGAGAACGACCGTGAAACCGTCCGGGAGTTCCAGCGCTCGATCGCGCTCGATCCTGGGTATGCGACGGCGCGGGAGTGGTATTCGTGGTACCTGTTCTATCATCACGATTCGCAGGGCGCCCTCGATCAGATGGAGCAGGCGCGCAACCTCGATCCGCTCTCACCGATCATCAACTTCGCGCTTGCCAACCAACTGTTTTTCTCGCGTCGGTATGAAGAAGCGTCCGAGCAATGGCACCAGGCGATCAGCATCGATCCCAACACCGAGATCGGATTCTACGGCGCAGGCCTTGCCGATGAGCAGCTCGGGCTCTTCCAGCTCGCTGCCAAAGAGTTCCGTCACGCCCTCACGCTTTCGCCGAAAGATCCCGACACGATGGGTGCACTGGCGTACGTGCTCGCGCGTACACAGCAGCCAGACGGCGCCCGGCGGCTCCTGGCCAAGATCAGCCGGATGAAGCCCGTGCCCGCGTACGATATCGCGTTGGTCACCGACGCTCTCGGACAGCGCACAGAAGCGCTGCGCTGGCTCGCCCTCGCCGAGTCGCAGCACGATCGCAACGTTGCAAGCTATCCGATGGATCCGCGGATGGACGACCTGCGCCATGCAGCGTCGCTCGGTCGCAAAGCCCCCGACTCGAACGCATAAGCGCCAGGCGTAAAAACAACGGCCGCCCCACAGGGAAAAGGCGGCCGCTGTTCTTTGCGTGGTCGCGCTGGGCTTAGATCTTACCCGAGATCGCGAACACGTAGGTGCGCATGGGCAAGATGCCCGCTGGCGAGTATGGGTAGTAGTTGCTGCCGTAGTACGCGGTCGCCGGATTTGCCGGTACGGCGGCGAACGCGCCAAGCGGCGCCGTGTTGTAGAACGTGTTGTCCTGGTAGGAGATGTTCTGGAGATTTGCCGGCAGCTCCCAAGGATAGCCCTGGTTATGGATGCCTGAGATCAGGTTCGTGCCCAGGACGCTTGCCTTGAGGTTGTGGCCGATGTCATGCGAGAGCGCCATGTTGAGCGTCCACCACGACGGGCCTTTGAAGGCGCCGATCGAGTCGAACGTCCGCGTGTAGGGATCGGGTCCGTTGGGCGCAAGGCCACTTGGATCGGGGAAGTTCAGCGGCTCGCCGTACGGATTACCCGATTGATAGTTGAATGTCGGCAGCAGATCAAACCCGTGCGTCCGCCAATCCAAGGTGAAGTTGATCACCCAGGGGACCGAATATGACGGCGTCGCAGCGTTCGGCGCCATGACGTACGACGGGTGGTAGTATCCTTTGGGATCGAGCAGTGCATAGTGGGTGCCGTGCACCGCATTGTAGCCGCAGATGCCCGCCACCGTGCCGACGACGGTTGCGCACTGGCCGCTGGGCAGCGTGCCGTTCAACAGATCGATGAACGAGCCGCCGCCTTGCGGTGAGTCGTCGAAACGGATGAGCGAGTTGGTGAAGGTCACGGCGAGCGTGCCGCCGAGCCCTTCTTGTCCCGTCACCGAACGCACGCCGAAGAACTCGAAGCCGCTGATCCGCGACACGCCGAAGTTATCACCGGTCGTGAAGCTTGGGGATTGCGGATTGAACGGGATCTGCAGCACTTGGTTGCGCGTGTTGCGGTAGAACGGCGTGAGTTTGAGCGAGTACCCGCCGTTGAACTCGTGCTCCAGTGAGAGGTCGTAGTTCGTGCTGTCTTCCGGCAAGATGTTATGCACCGCCAAGAAGTTCAGCCCGGTGTAGAATTGGTTGAGGCGCCCGACCGTGCGTCCTGGTCCGAACAGCGGGTTGTCTGCGTACTGCTCGAACGCAGAGTTCGCGGGCTGCACGTAGCGACCGACCGAGGCCCGTATGACGTCGCGTGGGTCGACGTTGAACGTCATGCCGAAGCGCGGGCTCAAGTAGAAGTACGTGAGTGCGTTCGACACGTTCTGCCAAGCGGCTGCGCCGACAGCATCCTTCGCGGAAAACGCGTTGCCGGTCACCCCGGCGAATGCTGCCTGGTCGGCGGCATTGCCCGGATTGAGCTGCGCAGCGGTGATGATGTCGTGGCAGTTCTGGTTCCCGTTCGGCCCCATGATGCGCGGATCGCCCGCCGAGTAGGCAAAGCCGTTCAAACACATGCCGTTTGTCTGTTCAGCGAGATAGGCCAAGCCTTGCGGCCCGGTGATCTGCATCGGCATGAGCTGAAAGGCGAATTCATCCCAGCGCAAGCCGAGGTCGAGTTGCACCTTGTCGTTGGGCTTGAACGTGTCGGACACCACGCCGTCCCAGTTGAGCGGGGTCACGGTCGACCAGTTGGACAGCGGAGCGCCGACGCGCACGACCGGCGTGCCCGGCGTGCATGCCACTGGCGCGCCGCCGACGGCGCAGTTGACGATGCCGCCGCTCGACGCGTAGTTGAAGTAGTTGTAGCGCAGTGTGAGGTCGCGCGACCAATCGCCGATCAGCTTGATCAGGTTTTGCTGATTGAGCTGGTTCTCGTAGTCGAGCGTCAGGCCGGTCGCGTTGTCATGCAGCTGGTAGAACGATGACCCGACGAAGCCGTTGATCGGCTGATCGAGCGTCCAACCCGAATACATGCTGTAGCCGAAGAGCCGCAAGAACGATCCTTGCGTCAGCGCACGCGTGTAGCCGACCTTTTCGATCGAGTACTGCTGCGACTGGCTGTCTTGGAACGTGCTCGGGATGGGTCCACTCACGCTGCCATGCGACGTCGGCCAGGTGAGCGGTGTCAAAAGCGACGGGTTGTAGGGCTGCCCGGTGACGCCTTTATAGAACGTGCCGGTAGGCCAGGTGAGCGCATTGGGCGGACTGCCTGGCGGACAGTTGCCGGTCGCGCAAATCCCATCGCCGCTGTAGTTGGTGGATGCTTGTGCGGGGTCGGCCTGATACGTGCCATACATGCCGTACGGCGCCTCGAGGCCGGTCCCGACGACGTACAGCATCTGCAAGTCGTCGTTGAGCCCGTCGTGCTGGAACTGCCAGTTCAGGTTCGCTGCGGTATCGCGCAGCGCCGCGAACGGGTTGGCGGTGTAGGCCCCGATCGACACGGGTGAATTCAGGACATACCCCTTCGAGCAGTTGAGCGGCTGATGACTGGAGACCACCGATGGGCTCGCGTTGAACACAGCGCAGCCGGGATCGCCGGCCGGCACCGTGATCGACGTGTTGGCCAAGTTGCTGCGGTCGCCGAAGTTCACGTAGCTGTTCTCGCCGAGCGTCGATACGTAGTAGGTGAACCGGTTGTCGGGCGTTCCGCCGTACACGTCGGCTTGCGCCGTGTGGTTGTAGAGCGGCGTGCCCGAGACGAGGGTGAAGTCCGCGCCGCCAGGATATTTGCCGCGCTGGATCACCTCGTTGACGTAGCCGGACATCGCGCGTCCTGCGTCGGCAGGCGCACCGCCCGTGTATACTTGCAAGCTGGCTAAACCGTTCGTGTTGAACGTCGTGCCGTTGTAGAAGTCAAAGCCGCGGTTGAGCGGCACGCCGTCGAGTTCGAAGCCGACTTGATCGGGTTGCCCGCCGCGCAGGCTGAGCTGGCCTTGGCCCGCATAACCCGGCCCGGAGCCGACCTGATAACGGACCACGCCAGGCAGCGAACCGACGATGCTGTTCTGGCTGTAGAGGGTCTCGGCGCCGCCAGCTGAGCCTTGTGCTCGGTTGATGGCGGCTGCGTTGACCGCATACAGATCGCCCGTGACGGTTTTGCTCACGACCGATGACGTTGCAGTCGTCGTGATGTGGCCGATCGTCTTGACGGATGGCCGCAGTTTGATGTCGGCGGCCGTCGTTTGGTTCTGCGTGACGGTCACGCCGTACACGGTCGTCGTGTCGTAGCCGTCCTTGCTGGCGGTGACGGCGTAGGTGTCGGGATTGAGGTTCACGATAGCGTAAAAGCCGTTCGACTTGGTCGTCGCACCGGACGTTTGAGAAGCGTCCGCAGCGGTGACCTTCGCCCCGGCGATCGCGCTGCCGTTCTGGTCCGTCACTTTGCCTGTGATGCTGCCTGTCGTGTCGGCCAGTGCCCACGTTTCCTGAGCGACCACGAAGGTAGCGATCGCAAGCGCAGTGCGGAGGAAGGCGGTGATGCGCATGGGTTCCTCCTTATAGAGTGCGCTAGTGGTCGTGACCAGACACGCTGTACAAACGCGTCTGATCGCAACCGCTTTTCTTTTTATGCACTCCCCTCGGGAAGTTCCCCGCGTTTGCAATTGACGAGGCATCACGTGGGCATTTGCGATCGATTGTGACCAACAAGTGTCAGCAGTATGCCGATGCGATCTGCCAAAAATATGACAAAAAAAAGAAGCCACGACGCTGCCACGGCTTCTTGCTTTTAGTTATAGAGGTAGTACGTGTACGTGCTCTGGGACCCAGTGTCGATGTAACGCATGCCGAACGATTTTCCCGCATTGCATGGCGCGTCCATGGCATCACCGTGGTAGAGGAACTTCAGGTGTGGATCCAGGCAGTAGTTGTTGGTGCCGCCCCACCAGCGATTCGTGGGATCGCTATTCGCGAACGCATAGATGTAGACCGTATAGGCTGAGATGTCGTTCTTGAGGATGATCTTGCAGGTGTCGGGGTCGATGGCCCACCAGCCTTGACTCTCACCGTACGGCTGATTGTTGCTGTCACGCCAGGTGACCGCATAGGCGACGTTGACGACGCCGTACGTCGTGCTGTTACAAACCGTGAAGGCCGCGGCAGCCGGTGACGGATACAGTGATGCAACCAAAACCAATGCTGCCAGTGCGGTGATTATGCCCAGCTTCATACGCCACGCTTGCTGCGCGGGAGCCCAACCCACCTGTCGAACGCGTGGTTCATGCTTGCATCGATCGCCTGTCAGGGCTGCAGCGACCATCGTCCATCGGGCTCTCGCGCGAAGTAATAGGGACGCCCTTCCTCATCGCCGCCGCTCGTTCGTCGCATCGGTGTTATGACGCACGTGTCGTAGTCGAGTCCGACAAGTTGCGGAAGGTACGCAGCGAATACGCGGCGCGCCTCGATGCGCAACGCAGCTGTCTCATCCATGCCGTGCGAGGTCTCGTAGCCGACATAGTAGATATGGCGTTCACGTCTGCTGACGTCCGTGAACGCATCACCGTGCGTATCGAAAAGCACGACCTGCTCTCCCGATGGCAACGTGAGCGTCTTCGGTGTCGCGGTCCGTTGAGCGCAGCCCGGCACCATCGCAATGACAGCTACCAACAGGCACAAGAGAGCCCGATGCAACGTTTTATGGGCCGCCAAAGGCGAGCGTCGGGCTTTCCTGGGTCAGCGGCTGCCAATCTTGATGTTTGGGCGCGTAACTGATCACGCTCGTGAACGGCACCGCCACGGGGCTCGTGCCCAAG
>JAFANK010000294.1 GCA_019232725.1 Vulcanimicrobiota bacterium
GCCATGGATGCGGTGCAAAAGGCCAATTCCGGCCATCCGGGCACGCCCATGGCGCTCGCGCCGCTTATCTATGTGCTGTACACACGGCATCTCAAGTCCAACCCGCGCAACCCCCAGTGGCCGGACCGCGATCGCTTCGTGCTCTCAGCAGGTCACGCGTCCATGCTGCAATACGCGATTTTGTTCTTGACCGGCTATGACGTCAGCCTCGACGACGTCAAAGCCTTTCGTCAATGGGGAAGCAGAACGCCAGGCCACCCAGAGTATCGCGACACGCCCGGTATTGAGGTCACGACAGGGCCGCTCGGCCAAGGCTTTGGCAACGGCGTAGGCTTTGCCATCGCCGAACGGGCGCTGGCGGCGCGGTTCAACCAGCCGGGGCATGATATCGTCGACCACTACACCTACGCGATCTGCAGCGATGGCGACCTTATGGAAGGCGTCTCGGCCGAAGCGGGATCGCTCGCCGGACATCTGGGCTTGGGCCGGCTCATCTACTTCTACGACGACAACCACATCACAATTGAAGGCAATACCTCGCTTGCATTTGATACCGAAGACGTGTGCGAGCGCTTTGCGGCCTATGGCTGGCACACGCAAGTCGTTCCCGACGTCAACGACCTCGATGCGCTCGATCGCGCCATCGTCGCCGCCAAAGCGGATCCCCGTCCGAGTTTTATCCGCGTACGCAGCCACATCGCCTATGGAGCGCCGCACAAGCAAGACACCGCTGCAGCACACGGCGCACCGCTCGGCGAAGACGAAGTACGCGCGGCTAAACGATTCTATGGCTGGCCCGAGGATGCGCAGTTCCTGGTCCCCGACGAAGTGCTCGCGCAAACACGCCAAGCGATCCAACGGGGCGAATCAGCCGAGGCTGAGTGGCGCGCGCGCTTTGACACGTATGCGTCGGGATTTGGAGATCTCGCGCGCGAGTTCGAAGCAGAGCAAAAGGGCGAGCTCCCCAAAGGTTGGGATGCGAAAATCCCGAGCTTTGCGCCGAGCGATGGGCCCATGGCCACGCGCATCGCCTCAAGCAAGGTGATGAACGCTATAGCACCTGCGGTCCCCAACTTCTTGGGCGGCGCGGCCGACCTCGCGCCCTCGACCGAGA
Organism: Vulcanimicrobiota bacterium; assembly: GCA_019232725.1. Lineage (GTDB taxonomy): Bacteria > Vulcanimicrobiota > Vulcanimicrobiia > Eremiobacterales > Eremiobacteraceae > JAFANK01. Next base: position 1,115 of record JAFANK010000294.1, read on the forward strand.
CCAATCTCAAAGACATGGGCGACTTCGAGCGCGACAGTTATGGCGGCCGTAATTTCCACTTCGGCATCCGCGAGCACGCCATGGGCGCAGCGCTCAACGGCATGGTCTTGCACGGCGGTTTGCGACCCTTTGGCGCCACGTTCTTCATTTTCTCCGACTACATGCGCCCGCCGATACGGCTAGCTGCGATCATGAAGATCAATCCTATCTATGTGTGGACGCACGATAGCGTCGGCCTGGGCGAAGATGGCCCGACGCACCAGCCGATCGAGCAGCTGGCAAGTCTTCGCGCCATGCCCAACATGACGATCATGCGTCCAGCCGATGCGAACGAGACGGCGATCTGCTGGCGTCTCGCGATGGAGCACAAAGACGGCCCGGTGGGGCTTGCCCTTACCCGACAGAAGCTGCCCATCTTCGACGCGGAGTCCGTCAAAGGCGCGCGCAAGGGTGGCTACGTGCTCGTGCGCGAGCGCAAAGATGTCCCCGACATCATCTTGATCGGCACGGGTTCGGAAGTGCAGCTGTGCGTGGACGCGGCCAAGATGCTCGAGCAGCAAGGCGTCGCTACGCGCGTGGTCAGCCTGCCCTGCTGGGAGTACTTTGAGCGTCAGCCACAGAGCTACCGTGATGAGGTGCTGCCCCCACGCGTCACCGCGCGGCTCGCAGTGGAAGCGGCATCGCCGTTCGGCTGGCGAGCGTACGTCGGCGACCGAGGGGCGGTCATCGGCCTCGACCATTTCGGCGCGTCGGCGCCCGGCGAAGTGCTCTTCAAAGAATTCGGATTCACACCGCAGCGGGTCACCGAGCGCGCGCTGGAACTCATCCGCAAGCGCTCCTGAGCCGTTACCCGCACGAAAGGCAATAAAATGACGAGCCGTTTGGCACAACTCAACGATTTCGGGCAAAGCCCGTGGCTCGATAATATCCGGCGGGACTTCACCCGCTCGGGCCAACTGCGCCGTCTGATCGATGAGGACGGTCTGCGCGGGGAGACCTCAAACCCGACCATCTTCGAAAAGGCGATCGGCGGCAGTGACCTGTACGACGATTCGATCAAGACGCTGATCGGCAAGGGCGTCACTGCGATCCAAGCCATTTTGGATGCCCTCATCATCGAAGATATCCAAGATGCGTGCGACGTGTTTTCCGGCGTGTACAAGAGCACCGATAGGCTCGACGGCTATGTCTCGATCGAATTGCCGCCGGATCTGGCGCGTGACACGCAAGCATCCATTACCGAAGGGCGCCGCTTGTGGAAGCTCGTCGACCGGCCGAACTGCTATGTGAAAGTGCCGGCGACCGCGCAAGGATTGCCCGTGATCCGCACGCTCATCTCTGAAGGGATCAACGTCAACATCACGCTCATGTTCGGCCATGAGTATTACGAGCGTGTCATCGACGCGTTCTTTGCCGGGCTCGAAGATCGCCTTGCGAACAAACAGCCGGTCGACCACGTCAGATCGGTCGCCTCATGCTTCGTCAGTCGTATCGACACCGAGACCGACAAGCGGCTGCAGGAGCTGATCCAAAAGACGAGCGACGGCGCCCTGCGCGCGAAGGCGCAAGCCTTGCTCGGCAAGACCGCCATCGCCAACAGCAAGCGGCTCTACGCGGTGTTCTTACGTTCGGTGAAGAGCGAACGGTTCGCCAAGCTCCAAGCGGCAGGCGCCCGCGTGCAGCGACCGCTGTGGGCGAGCACCTCGACCAAAAGCCCTGCCTACCCCGACACTTATTATGTGGATGCGCTCATCGGCCCGGACACAGTCGATACGATGCCGCAGGCGACGATCGATGCGTTTCGCGATCACGGCACCCTCGCACGTACGCTTGACACCGGCATGGCCGAGGCGGAGGCAGAGATCGCGTCGCTCGAGGCGCTCGGTATCTCGTTGCAATCGGTGACCGACAAACTGCTGGACGACGGCATCGTGTTGTTCGCCAAGTCGTGGGACGAACTGCGCCAGGCGGTGCAAAAGAAAGTCGACGCTCTGCGCAGCGTCTCAGCGGCGAGCAAGGGTTAGCGCGA
>JAFANK010000319.1 GCA_019232725.1 Vulcanimicrobiota bacterium
ATCGCCCACCGACTCTTGGCGCAGGATCGAATTATCATTGACGTCGATGACATCCAGCGTTCGGCTTCCCGTGTGGGCGACGAGCAGTCGTCGATACTTCTCATCGAACTGCAAGTAGTCAAAAAACCCTGGTGCGCGAGGATCGAGCACGGGCGCTTGTGGTGTCAACGCTGGCGGCGGCTCCGCGGCAAACGATGCACGCACGACGAATGCGACGAGCGCGAGGAGGATGAGGGCGCGGCCAACCTTCACGGCGTTCACCGCTTGACGGCAAGCCCGAGCCCATCACCGATGGGCACGATGGTGGCCTCGAGCGCCGGGTGATGCAGCAACGCTTCATTGAATGTGCGAATGCCGAGGGTGGCCGTTGGGTCGTTGGCTGCTGGGGGCATCGATGCAGCGTGTCCCCACAGCAAGTTGTCGGCGGCGATCATCCCCCCGCGCTTGAGCAGCGGCACTGCCAAGCGCAGGTAATCGGCATACTCTTCCTTGAGCGCATCGATGAACACGAAGTCGAAGCTATCTGGGCGCAGTTCCGGAAGCACGTCCAGGGCCGGACGGTTCACGATTTCGATACGTTCGCTGACCCCGGCTTTTCGGAAAAACTCGGCGGCGATGTCGGTGCGCGACCGGTCAGGGTCGATCGTCAGAATACGGCCGCCGGGACCCTGCGCTCTTGCCATCCATAGCGCCGAGTAGCCGAAGGCGGTACCGATCTCAAGGATGTTCTTGGGGCGGAGCGCACTGACCAGCACGGAAAGGAAACGCCCAGTCTCGCGGTCGACGATCGGAATGCTTTCACCGCGGCCGCTCCGCTCGAGCTCTGCCGCCACAGGGTCCAACGCGACATGCAACGTTTCGAGATAGGACAGGTCGCGTTCTACCGCCGAGTCCGTGCCGCTGTCCGCCACGGAGGCGGCGCGCATGAGATTCTCAACCAGCGTACCGCCGCGGCGTGCGGCGGCGGCGATATCAGCAAACGCGGCTTGTGCCTTGTCGCCGTTGCCGCCACGCGCGCTTTGCACGTCGGCGACGGCCAAGATCGATCCCAGAACGCCGTTCACATCGTGGGCGTAGGTGCGTACGTCAGATCTCACGAGTAGCTCTCTTCCATTTCACGATCTACAAGAACGACAACTGATCGCGATCTTCACCAGCGGCGATACGGGCATCGGGCGGAATGAGATCGCCAAAACGGGCGACGAAGTCGGCGACGCGGCGCACGAGAAAGTCGCGATCTTCATCGCCGGCATACTCATCTAAAAGCCCCAGCTCGCCGCCGACTCGTTGGTAAACGCGGACTTTGTCGCCGACCGTCAGGCCCCTCTCCGCAAGCGCAGTCGCGAGGCGACGGTTCGCGGGCGAATTGAAGGTCTTGGCGGTGATCGATTCACGGCGTGCGACTTCTTCAGGTGCGAACCCGCGTTCATAAATCTTATCGATCGTCTGCCGGACGAGCGGCGCGATCTCGCCATCTTTGCCCTCGATGAGCAACGCGGCAACAGCTTTCACGAGTGCCCGGCCGAACGGCTCATCGCGCCCTGAGCGCAGCGCCGAGCCGCGCAGCACGAGTTCGCCTGACGCTCGCCGCAGCACGTAGTTCTTCGCCTTCAGCGACAACATAGCCGGATAGCGCTCCTCTGCGACCAGATGGAGCCCTTCACCCAAGGTGTTACCCACGCTCGCGACCGCCTGCTCCGGCTGCCCGCTTGGCGCGACGAAATACGCCCCGTCGGTATCCGCCTCGATGACCGTGCAGCCTTGTTCACGCAAGCCAGTGACGATCCGAGCGATGACTTCGCGACCGGCTTCGGTCACACGGCCTGCCGCAACGGGATCGTTGAAATGCAGCCCGTTTGTGCCCAGGAACCCGAAGAACGAGTTGATGAGGATCTTGAACGCGTGCTGCAAGCCATCGCCCGCGAGCCGCCCCGCCGCGTCTGCGTCGCCCGCACGTTCAGCGTCACGCTTGGCCCGCAAACGCATTTCGCGCAGTCCCGACAACATCGGAAGGAACACGCCAAGGTCGTCATCCCAGGGCGCGATGCCGCGGGCGAGCATGAGTGACGGGTACAGGCTTTCGACGTCGCATTTCATGACGTCGCGAAAGACGCCGATCAAGAACGCTTCGCTAAACGCACCCTCGATCGGCACGGTCGGACGGGGCCGCGGGATCGAGTGCCGCTCGCGCAGATACGCGCGCACCATGAGCCGTTCGATCCGGCTGCCGATCCCCACGCAGGCTATCCCCTGCAGCGTCTCAGGCACCATCTGCGCCTGGTGGAATTCGTTGGGTGTGACCAGTGATGACAGGCGTCCAGTGTCACGCGCATCATCCAAACAGTACGCTTTGATCTTCGCACGCATCTGCGGATCCGACCACAGCGCGCGCATGTTGGCGGCGTCGACCAACGTGCGTTGTTCGTCGCCGATCCCGAGATGCCGAACGATATGCTTGAGCTTATAGTTGGGCAACTTCCGGCCGACATCCCAGCGCACTGCGCCGATGAACGTGTCGACGATCTGCCGCCCTTCAATGCGGTAGTATTTGACGACCATGCCGGAGAGAGTCGTACGGCGGATATTCTCATCCAGCCACATCGGTGTCGTACCATCACGTCCAAGCGTGAGCGGCACACCGAAGCGCTTGGCTCGCTCTGCTAAATACCAAAGGTCGAAGTTGAAGACGTTGTGGCCTTCGATGATGTCGGGATCGCGGGCGCGTACGACGTTGACGAACTCTTGAATGAGCGCAGCTTCGCTTGGAAATTCGTCGAGCGCCAGCACGCGCTCGAACCCCGAGTCGTCGGTGATGCCGATGACCACGATGGGGCCATCGTCACGAGATGGATCGACATCGAGCGTTTCGAGGTCGAATTGCAGGCGCCGTAATTGGCTGAAACGCAAGTCTTTGTAAAAGGTCTCACCGGTCGCGACCAAGTGTGAGGTGATCGGATCGAGATAGGCGAGGCGCTGGTCGGGCGCGAGCATGCGGGCCCGGTCGGCCATCGCACGTGCGTCCGATCCAAGGATGAGCTGGCGCAGCACGTGGCGGCCCGCAAGCTCGATGCTGCCGGGCTGCGGTTTGCGCGCAAGCACCCAGTTCTGCAGGGGTACGATGTCGCGGAGTGTCGCGTTGTCGACCCGGCGGTAGAGCGCCGCCGTTCCTGAAACCGAATCCGGTTCGACGGCAACGATTCCTCGGGTATGGCCATGACCGAAAATGAGCTCAGACGTACCTTGCACGAGTACAGCCTACAGGATTGTCGCGCCACGTCCTGCAGCAGCGACACGACGGTCAATAGTGCGTTGGCTGTGGCGTG
>JAFANK010000127.1 GCA_019232725.1 Vulcanimicrobiota bacterium
AAATAGGACAGATCAAACGCGGTTTTACTGGCTTTCGCGTACAGCCGGGCCGCAGTATTGGCGGGAACGAAAAGATTGCGCAAAATCCATGTGAGCACCGAAATCGCTTTGGTTTGATTCTTGTCGATCGGGCTCCAATATGCTTCATAGACGTCGATGATGGGCTGGCCAGGGTTGTCGATGTCGGATTCTGATTCTTTATGAATCCGCACAACTGTCGGCCGCATTTCATCGACGGCAGCATTCGGGCTCACCGGCGGAAAGTAGACCGAAGCCTGCCATGGGCCACCACAATTTGCCGGGAGCGGGAAGCCCCAATCGTCTGACGATAGGCGGTTCAGTCGCGAGCATAACTGTGTCGCAAACTCATCCTGTATGCCATAGCGTTGCTGGGGGCTGATGCCGTGCACGGCGAGAACCGCCGTCTTATTGCACATGACTGGCCGATTTCTGGCGTTTTGCATCTGGCAAGTCTGCGTTGGCCAGGCTCGGCCGATTGTACTGCAATCCAGGTTTAGTAACGCTGGGCGTGCCAAATCAGATGGCGCGTTAGTGCCAGCGGCAGGTTGGATAAGTCGGCTGGATTGAACGGCCCTGTACACTCGGATCCCAGAGGAGTCATCAATGAGACGCTTCATCTCGTTCTTCACACTCCTGCTGATGCTGGCGAGCACGTCGTTTGTGCAAGCAAAACAGGGGCTCTACGCTTCGATGGCGCCTGCCGATCAATATCTGATCGCGAGCCGGGATGACGAGATCGCGCTCGCGCGCACGGCAGCCCCGCCCTCCATTTCCGCTGATGCGGACGTGCTTGTCCTTGGCGCACACGGCTACGAGACGGCAGTTAAGGGGAAGAACGGGTTTGTCTGTTTTGTGATGCGTTCTTGGACGGCGAATTTCGGTGCTGCAGAGTTTTGGAATCCAAAGCTGCGCGCGCCGAACTGTTTTAATCCGCCGGCCGTGCAAACGGTGCTGCCTCAATACGTCAAGCGGATAGAGTGGGTGATGGCAGGCATGAGTCAGCAGCAGATCATCGAGAAAACGCGCTCGGCCTACGCCGACCATTCTTTCCAGAACCCTGCCCCGGGTTCGCTGTCGTTTATGTTGTCGAAGGAAGGTTACGTCAGCGACCAGGCTGCTGGGCCATGGCTGCCGCACCTCATGTTTTTCATTTCGTACGATCAGGCCGCAGCCTGGGGTGCGGGCTTAGACGGTTCGCCGGTGTACGCGCAGATCGGAGGTCAGTTTGAGCCGACTGTGCTCTTTGTTCCGGTGCGCCGCTGGTCAGATGGTTCGCCTGCGCCGCCCCCGGCTGATTTGCACACCCATCAGCACTGAGCAGCGGCACAACCGGCCGGCGCCAAATCACGGTTAAGTAGAGGGTTGCGCTGCCGACCTGGCAGGCCACATACCGTTCCGTGCAAAAAGCAGCCTACTAAGGGGGTGCTTGCCAATGAGAATTGGTTTTGTATTTGCAATTGCCGCCACGCTTGCTTTTACGGCGTGCACCGGCAACAGCCAAAACGGTTCAGAGAACTCACCCGCTCCTGCAGAGAGCACGAACGCCATGAGCGGGATGGCGACGGCAGCTTCAAACGCGGGTAAAGCGGTCACGAAAACAGCAGCAGGCGCTGCGGGTGGCATGGCGCAGATGGCACCGCACACACAGAGCTATGCGCTCAAGGCACAAAATGGTTCAGGTGAAAATGGCAAAGTGACGCTCGCCGGCACGGGCAGCAAAACAACCGTCACCATTTCGCTTGCTGGTGAAAATACAACTGGGAAACAACCGGCGCACATTCACATCGGACCATGTTCCAAGCTCGGCGCGGTGAAGTATCCGTTGTCCGACGTCGTTTTGGGCAAGTCTGTCACCGTCGTTAGTGCCCCGCTCGCGGCGCTTACCGGTGGCACGCTTGCAGTAAACGTTCATGAGAGCGCCGCCAATCTCGCCAAATACGTATCGTGCGGCGATCTCACCAAGGCGAACATGAAATAGCCCAACGGCTATCGCAAAGGCAAAAGGAGCGGCATGAACTGCCGCTCCTTCCCGTTAGGCGCTAGCGGTCTGGACGGCGTGCGGTGATGTAGCCAAAGCGACGGCATCGGAAAGCGTGAACGTTCGAGGCTTTCGCGACGGCAGCGTCGGGGTCCACGACGGATCGGCAGAGCGAAAAGAAGTCGGATCTGCATCGATAAGGCCAACAAGCGTTTCGGCCACGATACGCCCACCAACCGGACCCAAGTGCTCGCCGGCGTGCCGCACTTCAGCTTCTTTGAGTATGTAGTACCATAACGGCGTCTCGCTCTTCCAGCCAAAGTCGGCCAAACCGGCTTCCTCGGAGCTGAGCGGCTCGGCGCCGATATGCCTCGCGATCGTTTCGCCCGACGGCAGATTCAGGGCCCGAGCGCGCAAAAGGTCCCGACAAGCAAGTGAATGGTACTCTTGCCGTGGAGCAGGCCCGACAATGGCTTCAGGCAAGTCGATAAGCGTGTGGGGCAAGTGCGGTCCTATGCGCTTGGTCAGCTGCGGCAAAACCGCACCATCTAATGGAAGGAAGTATTTCCAGTCGACGGCTCTTGCGGTTGGTATTGGCTGGCCGCCGGCGAGATCGGGGAAGATCGGCGCCGAAGCAGATGCGTTGAGCCGGTACTTGAGGCGAACCTGGCTGTGCCCAAACCGGAAGGCGGCATCGGCAAACTCGACCGGGATAAACGGCTGGCTGGATCGTGGTCGAAAGTAGCGCGGTCCGTCGGACAAGATATCGCGCATGAGTGGCTCCCCGACCGTGAGCGGGAGGTACTCATGCAGCGCCACCCATTGTAGGTGCCAGCGCAGATTTCTTTGTGCTTGAGAAAAGGCTTCGCTTGGCGCGACGCCCTCAGTCCGTAGGTGGTCCACGATGCGATTGTGCAGCTTGAGCATCGTGAGGTGGAGCTGTGATATGATGCCGTGTACGTCGTTCCGCGGGTCGCCGATGAT